>DATLFF010000022.1:0-5251 GCA_035524915.1 Gemmatimonadota bacterium
CTCGCCGATCGTCACCGGCGCGTCGCGGTCGCCGAGGCGCGGGTCGTGCGCCACGTTCACTCCGCCGGGCGCGTCCGGCCCGGCCGACGCCAGGCTCTCGGCGGGCATGTCGAGTGTGGCCGCGGCGTCGACCGTGGGGCCGCCGCTACCGACGTCGAGCGGCTGGGGGCCCAGCGGCCCGTCCGTGGCCGCGATGTCGATCCCATCCTCCTCGCCGCCTGGGCCGGCGACCCACCACACGATGGCGGCCGCCAGGACGAGGCCCACCAGGACTCCGCCGTAGCGGATCCACGGCTTCGACTGCGTCTCGCTCGGGCGCTTCCCCTTCGGCATCGCCATGTCTCCTTGTCTTCGGTTGGGTCGGCTTCAGGCCGCCGCGGCGAGCTCCGCCGGGGGCTCGACCTGGCCCGCGACGCCCAGCTCGGCCGCGTAGGCCAGCACCCGCTCGACCACGGGCGCCGGCTCGGTCAGCCGCATCAGGTCGGTCCGAACCGCGCTCGCGTTCGGCAGCTCGCGCAGGTACCCCTTCCAGTGCTTGCGGAACTCGAACACGCCACGCGGCAGTCCCTTGAACTCGATCGACAGAGCCAGGTGCTCGAGACACGTCCGGAACCGTTCGGCGGGCTCGATCTCCGGCAGGGCGCCGGTCTCCCGATACGCCTTGGCCCGCGCGAAGATCCACGGGTCGGCGATCGCGCCGCGGCCGATCATGACCCCGTCCACGTCGAACTCCTCGAAGCGCCGGATCGCGTCCACCGGGTCGATCACGTCGCCGTTGCCGAAGACGGGGATCGACACCGCCTCCTTCGCCCGCCGGATCCACTCCCAGTCGGCCGTGCCCTTGCGCTGCTGGGCGCGGGTGCGGCCATGGATCGCGATCGCCTTCGCGCCGAGGGACTCGAACATCCGGGCGTTCTCGACGATGGCGATCGACTCGTGGTCCCAGCCGAGGCGGGTCTTCACGGTGACCGGGAGGTCCACCGCGTCCACGATCCCGCCCACGATCCGGGCCATCTTCTGCGGATCCTGGAGCAGCCCGGCGCCCGCGCCGTGGCTGCACGCCACGTTCTTGACCGGGCAGCCGATGTTGATGTCGATCAGCTCCGGGCCCGCCTGCTGGGCGATCTTCGCGGCCTGGACCATCACGTCCGGGTCCGCGCCGTAGATCTGGATCCCGACCGGTCGCTCCCGAGCGTCGATCTTCAGCTTCTCCAGGCACACGCGGGCGTCCCGGATCAGCCCCTCGGAGGAGATGAACTCGGTGTAGACGACGTCCGCGCCGAGCCGCCGGCAGACAAGCCGGAACGGCTGGTCGGAGACGTCCTCCATCGGCGCCAGGAGCAGCGGCCGGTCGAGGCGGAGGGATCCGATCGTGATCATGACCGGTGAATCTCCCTCCCCTGCGGGGGGGAGTCAAACGGCGGAGCGGATGTCCGTCCGGGCGAAGTCGTCGCCGACGAACAGAAGCGGCTCGTCGGCCACGCGGGCGGTGGCGTAGGCGAAGCAGTCGCCCAGGTTCAGACCGGCCGGATGGCGGCCCTTCCCGTATCGACCGTGGACCTCGACCGCGACCCGCCAGTGAACGTCGCCGAACGGGACCTCCTCGACCGCGGCTTCGGTCAGGAAGCGCTCCAGGAGCGTGCGGCCCCGACCGGGTAGCCGGTGCTCGAGGACGATCCCCGTTTCCACCAGGGTCGGCGTTCCCGCCCCCACCAGATCCGCGCTTCCGATGGCGGAAGTGAGTCGCTCCTCGTACTCCTCCTCGAACAGAATCGCGAGGATCGCGGACGTGTCGAGGATCAATAGCCCTCCGGGCCGAAACCGAGGATGTCTTCGATCTCTTCCTTGGTCGGAGCCCGGCCGAGCTGGTCCGCGGGGATCTGTGGCCAGACCTCCCGCTCCAGGAACTCCCGGAGCCGCCGCTTGCGATCGGTCCGAGCGAGACGAAAGCCGAGGCGGCGCTTCCGTTCGAGGAGCGCCTGACGAACGGCCTCGGTCTTGGTCTCCCCGGTCAGGTCGACCACTTCGTCGACCAGCCGCTCGACCTCGGGATTCTTGATGTTGAGCGCCATGGTGGAATAATTCTATATCTACACCAATTCCGTGTCAACGGAAGGCGAGAATCTCTCGATCGACCCGCTCGGCGTCCCAGCCGAGGGTCGGTGCGGCGGCGCCGGCCGCGGCCCGGAGCGCGTACCGCGACACTGGGGCCCCGCCCGGGAGCGACAGGAGCCGGCGATCGACCAGATCCTCGAGCGAGCCCACCATCTCGCGCGCGGCCCGCTCCACCTCGGCGGCGGTGAACGGGAAGTCCTCCGCCAGGGGGACCGCGGTCGCCGGATCCTCCCGCCAGCGGGCGAAGACGTCGTCGGCGTCGGGACCGAAGAGCTCGCGCGCGCGCGCCACGGCGGAGGGCGGGGCGTCCGGTGGCGGTCCCTCGCCGCCGGTCCACTCGGGGACGAGCGGCCGCGCCGCGGTGGCGCACCGACGGGTCCGCCAGCCGACCGCCTCGATCGCGCGGTCCAGCGCGGCCTCGGCCATGGCCCGATAGGTGGTCAGCTTGCCGCCCGTGACGGTCCAGAGCCCGGGCGCCGTCTCCTCGATGGCCTCCTCGCGCGAGGGGTCGGTGCGCCGCCGGCCGGACGCCGGGCGCACCAGCGGCCGCCAGCCGGCCCAGGCGCCGACCACGTCGGCGACCGCCAGCGGCCGCTCGAGCGCGGCGTCGGCCGCCTCGACCAGGTACGCCACGTCGGCGTCCGCCACCGAGAGGTCCTCCACCGCCCCGTGGTCGGCCGTGTCGGTCGTGCCGAGGAAGGTCCAGTCCCCCTCGGGGACGGCGAAGACAAGCCGGCCGTCGGGCGCGAACAGCGCGGTCGGGTCGCGAAGCGGGAGCGCGGCGCGCGGCACCACCACGTGGACGCCCTTGGTGGGGGCCAGGAGCAAGGGCGCGTCCGGCGCGACGAGCGCCCGGAGCCGGTCCGCCCACGGCCCGGTCGCGTTCATCACGACTCGTCCACGGACCGCGAAGCGCCCGCCGGCGGCGACGTCCTCCACCTCCACCGTCCAGCCCATCTTCCACCGCTCGAGCCCGGTGACGGCGCAGCGGTTCGCGGCCACGGCGCCGGCCCGGCGCGCGTCGGCCACCGTCTCGACCACGAGCCGGGCATCGCGGATCCGCGCGTCCCAGTAGACGCCGGCTCCTTTCAGCCCCTCCCGCCGGAGGCCCGGCTCGCGCGCCAGCGCGCCCCGGGCGTCCAGCATGTGGTGCCTCCCGAGGCGCGTCCGGCCGGCCAGCGCGTCGTAGAGGGAGAGCCCCGCGCGAAGCTTCCAGGAGGGCCGGCCGAACCCGGCGTAGACCGGCAGGAGAAACGGCGCGGCTTGCGTCAGCTGGGGCGCGATCGTGAGGAGCACGGCCCGCTCGGCGAGCGCCTCCCGGACCAGCGCGAAGTCCAGCGACTCCAGGTAGCGGAGCCCGCCGTGGGCGAACTTGGTGGTGCGCGAGGAGGTCCCCGCCGCCCAGTCGGCGGCCTCGACCAGGGCGGTCCGGAGGCCCCGGAGGGCGGCGTCGCGGGCGAGGCCCGCCCCCGTCACGCCGCCGCCGACGACTACCACGTCGAACGGCGCCTCGGTCAGCCGCTCGAGGGCCTCGGCGCGGCTCCAGGGCTCGGTTCGGGGGGCGTCGGGCATGCCCGCAGGCCGGGCCCGCTTCGGGCCGCCATCCTCCGTCACCTCGGGAGCGGCCCCGCATCGTTCCCCGATCCCTGCCGTCGACTCCGGACGGTCATTCCGCGCAGGCCGCTTCGGGCGCCCCGGTGGATCCGCCCGCCCGCCGGGCGTCCTGCACCATCCCCTCCGCCTCCGCCGCGTCGCCGAAGCCGTCGAGCTCCACCGGCCCCGCACCTTCCGGCAGTTGCTTGTAGACGCGGAAGAAGCGCTCGAGGCGGAGGGCTTCGGTCGGGCCCAAGTCCTCGAGCGCGCGAACGGAATCGTAGGCCGGATCGACGCCCACGGCCGGCACCGCGATCACCTTCTCGTCCGCCTCGCCCGCGTCGGTCATCCGCAGCACTCCGATCGCGCGGGCGGCCACGATCGTGCCCGGCGCCAGCGGTTCGCGGGTGTAGACGAGGGCGTCGAGCGGGTCGCCGTCGCCGCCCAGGGTGCCCGCGACGAAGCCGTAGTTGGCCGGGTAGGCCACCGGCATCTGGACGAACCGGTCCACCCGCATGCGGCCGGCGCAGGCGTCCCACTCGTACTTCACCGAGCCGCCGGCGGGGATCTCGACGACCACGTCGAAGGGGGTCTGGGCCGATCCGGCGCGCGCGCTCCCAGCCACGATCGTGACCCATGCGATGAGTGGAATCCAGCATCTGCTCGACTTCACTGGCTCACCTCCTTCGATGCGGATTCGAACGGACCCGCCCGCGGGGGTCCCGCTCCATTCGCCGTGCGTGACGGCCACCCGGAATGTACCTTCGTTCCGTTGGATCGCTCTGCCCGCGCGGCTCCCGGCCGCGCGTTCTGTTTATCGGGAGGATCGGCCGTGCTCGACGAGCTCAAGCTCCGGCTCCAGAAGCAGATCGAGGAGTTCGACCACGAGCTGCGCGTGGAGCTCCCCAAGCGGATCGGGGCGGCCCTCGCCATGGGAGACCTGCGCGAGAACGCCGAGTACACCTCGGCGCTCGAGCGGCAGGAGTTCGTTCGCGCCCGGCTGGGCCAGCTGACCCGGCGCCAGGGGGAGCTCTCCCGGATCGACCTGCGCGACCTGCCCATGGACGGCGCCGGCTTCGGCTCGCGCGTGGCGGCGGTGGATCCCGAGGGCCGGCGCCACGAGTGGCAGATCGTGTTCCCCGAGTTCGTGGACCTGACCGACACCATGATCTCGATCGCCTCCCCGCTCGGCCGGGCCCTGGTCGGCGCGCGGCCCGGCAAGGAAGTGCGGTTCGACGCGCCGGATGGCGAGCACTCGTTCACCGTGATCGAGGTGACGACCCTGCACGGCGACGTTTTGAAAGAGGAGGAGTAGATGGCCGAGGTGACCTGCGCGCGCTGCGGCGAGACCCGCGAAGGGCTGGACCGCCCGCCGTACCCGGACGAGCTCGGCGACGAGATCGCAGCGAAGATCTGCGCCCGCTGCTGGGACGAGTGCCGCGGACAGCAGGTGATGGTGATCAACGAGCTCCGCCTCGACCTCTCCGACCCGCGCGCCCAGGAGATCCTGGAGAACCACGTCCGCGACTTCCTGAACCTGTCC
>DATLFF010000023.1:0-6059 GCA_035524915.1 Gemmatimonadota bacterium
CGTGTAGTAGAACATGATCATGATCGCGCACAGCGCGACCCAGCCCCCCATCCAGGCCCAGCCGCGGCCGGCGAGGTCGGCGAAGGCGCCCACCGGGCCCTTGCGGGTTCCCTTCCCCATGGCGAACTCGCACAGCAGCAGCGGCACGCTCCACGTGAGCAGGAAGATCGCCCACGGGACGAGGAACGCTCCACCACCGTTGGTGGCCGCGATCCGCGGGAACCGCCAGATGTTTCCGGTGCCGACGGCCATCCCGAGCATGACCAGGATCATCATCCAGCGGCTCGAGAAGCGGAGCCCGCCGTCAGCCGGTGCGCTCATGGATCATTTCGAGAAGGGGTTCGAAGTCGAGCCGCTCCAGCCCCAGCCGCTCGCGCGCCAGCGCTTCCAGCGGCCGCGACTGGCCGAGCGCCCACAGGTCCGCGAGGAACGGCCCCGTGCGCGGGTTGCGGAACCAGTCGGAGTCGAAACGGTCGCGTAGCGCCTGGTGCAGCGCCCCGGCGAACATCCAGGCCCGCAGGTAGCGGACGCAGTAGAAGTGCGGGTCCACGTCGTCGAGCCAGTACTCCATCGCCGTGCGCGCGCCGGTAGCCGCCTGCAGCCGCTCGGCGTACTCCTCGGCCCGGGCGGGATCCAGGCCCTGGCCGTGGAGCGAGCGCTCGTAGTGGAACTTGGCGCAGTAGCGTCGGACGATGACGATCTCGCGTAAGGCGACGAAGCGCAGATAGTCCTCGGCGCGCTCGATCTCCACCAGGTCGCGGAGGAACTCCGGCAGCAGCATCAGGTGGTCGAACGTGAACGCGTAGGATTCGGTCACGGCGTTGTCCCCCAGCCGGCGCGACTCCACCGGCAGGGCGGCGTCCACGTGGGCGAAGTGGAGGGCGTGGCCGAGCTCGTGGAGGAAGGCGACGTAGTCGTCCAACCCGCCGTGCGGCTGGAGCACCAGCTTCACCTCCTCGGGCACGCGGATCGCCGCGCAGAAGGCCCGCGGGCTCTTCTTCGGCCGCTCCTCGACGTCCAGCTCGATGCGCCCGCCGGCCAGCGGATCGAAGCCCATCCGGCTCACCACGCGCCGGATCCGCGGCACCATGTCGGAGTCCGGAAAGAGCTTGCGGTACTCCTCACCATAGAGGAGCCGCTGCAGGTCGTGGGTCGCCAGGTCGTCGGGCACGCTCCCCAGAGCGCGCCGGGCGTACCACTCCAGGAGCTCCCGGTGGGCGTCCGCCGTCTCGGCCAGGAACGCCTCGGTGCGTGATTCCAGATCGTCGAAGTCCAGCCGCGCCAGCCCGGCGCAGTAGGCCTCGTACGTGAGACCCGTCAACTCCTCGGCCACCGCGTGGTATCGGGCGACGACGTCGGCGTGAATCGGGTTGAGCTTCTCCGCCACCACTCGCCGGCGGGAGTCCTCCAGCGCGGCGCGGCGGTCGCGATCGGGCTCCTTCCGGATCTCGATCGGCAGCTGGCGGAAGGGCATCTCCTTACCCTGGACGGCCACCATCGTGGTGGCCTCGACGGCGAGAGCGCGGTCCTGGAGCTCGCGAGTCCGATGGCCTTCGACTCCCATCGCCAGGAACTCCCGCAGATGGGCCCGGCGATCGTCGCTCTCTCCGTCTCCGCCCACCGGCGGCGGGACGGAGCGGAACGTCTCGGGGTCGAAGAGGCTGGCCCAGCGCTCGTAGATCTCCGTCAGGCCGGCGTCGTCCGACAACCCGGCCAGGGCGCGGTACTGAGCGCGCTCGAGCTCCTCGAGGAAGCCATCGACCTGTTCAGCGAGAGTAATTCGGCGCTTCCTTCGTGATCGTGATGTCGTGCGGGTGCCCTTCGATCAGTCCCGCCATGGTGACCCGGAGGAACCGCGTTTCCGTGCGGAGCGCCGCGAGATCCGGCACGCCGCAGTATCCCATCCCCTGCCGCAGGCCTCCGATCATCTGGAAAATGGTCTCGCCCAGCGGTCCGCGGTAGGGGACGCGGCCCTCGATCCCCTCGGGCACGTACTTCTTGCCCTCGACCGGCTCCTCCTGGAAGTAGCGGTCGCCGGAACCCTCGGCCATCGCCCCCATCGACCCCATGCCGCGATACGTCTTGTAGGTCCTCCCCTCGAGCAGCACGGTCTCGCCGGGGCTCTCCTCGGTACCCGCGAACAGCGAGCCGATCATGACCGAGTCGCCCCCCGCCGCGAGCGCCTTGACGATGTCGCCGGTGTATCTCACGCCGCCGTCCGCGATCAGCGGCACGTCGGCCTCGCGGCACACCTCGGCGCAATCCATGATCGCCGTGATCTGGGGGACGCCGATCCCGGCGATGATCCGCGTCGTGCAGATCGATCCCGGACCGATCCCGACCTTGACTCCGTCCGCGCCGCGCTCGATCAGGTCCCGTGCGCCGTCGGCCGTGGCCACGTTCCCCGCGACGAGCCGGACGTCGGGATGGCGCTCGCGAATCGTGGCGACGGTGGCGAGCACCCCCTCCGAGTGGCCGTGCGCCGTGTCCACCACGAGCGCGTCCACGCCCGCGTCGACCAGCGCCGCCGCCCGATCGAGGGTCTCCTTGCTCGTGCCCACCGCGGCCGCCACACGCAGCCGCCCTTTCACGTCCTTCGACGCGTGCGGAAACTGTCGGCGCTTGAGGATGTCCCGCACCGTGATCAGACCGACCAGGCGGCCCTCGCCGTCGACGATCGGGAGCTTCTCGATCTTGCGGGCCCCCATGGTCCGCTCGGCCTCCTCCAGCGTGGTGCCCTCGGGAGCCGTGACCAGATCCGTGGTCATCGCCTCGCCGACCAGTCGGGCGGGATCCTTCTCGAACAGGAGGTCGCGGTTGGTGATGATCCCGAGGACACGGCCCTCGAGGTCGACGACCGGGACGCCCGAGATCCCGTACCGCTCCATCATCCACCGCGCCTCCCGGATCGGGCGGTCCGGTCCGAGCGTCACGGGATTCTGGATGAGCCCGCTCTCGGACCGCTTCACGCGGTCCACCTTCGACGCCTGCTCTTCGATCGACAGGTTCTTATGCAGGACGCCGATGCCCCCCAGGCGGGCCATCGCCATCGCCATCCGGGCGCCCGTGACGGTGTCCATGGCGGCGGAGACGAGGGGGATGTTGAGCTCGAGGCCGCGACAGAAGAGGGTCGAGACGTCCGCATCCCGGGGATGAACCGCGGAGCGCCGCGGAACCAGGAGCACGTCGTCGAAGGTGAGGCCTTCTCGGATCGGTTCCATCGAGGATTTCCGGACCAGGGGGGACGCCGGGAAAACGAGGAAGGTAGGGAGGGCGCGGCCCCTTGTCAAAGCGTTGCCGCGCGCCTGCTCGGGGGTAGCTTGACCGAGGACTCAGGGAAAGGAAGCCACATGGACCTCACCACGACGACCCTTCTTCAGGACACGATCTCCCGCCTCGCGCACCTGCCCCCCTCGCCGCATCCCGTGGTCTCGCTGTTCGTCAACACGCGTCCCGACGGTCCGGGTCGCCCGAACTACATGGCGTTCGTGAAGAAGGCCTTCGCCGAGCGGATCCGCTCCTTCCCGGAGCGCTCCGACGCGCGGGGGCGGCTCGAGGCCGACCGCGAGCGGGTCCTCGAACTCCTGACGGGGACGCTGGAGCCGGCCGGCCGCTCGCTGGCGGTATACGCCTCCGACGGTGACGAGTTGTGGGAGACGCACGCTTTCGGCGTCCCGTTCGACGAGGAGCGCCTCGTGGTGGGTCCCGTGCCGCACCTCTATCCGCTGGTCAAGCTCGCCGACCAGTCGCCCCTCTACGCCGTGTGCGTGGTCGACGTCAACCTCGCCCGGATCGTCGTCTGCGGCCTCGGTGAGGTTCTCACCGAGGACGACTTCGCGAGCCCCGAGCCCATCGACCGGACTCGCGTTGCCGGCTGGGCGGAGGTCCGCTACCAGTCCCGTATCGAGGACCACATCCGGAAGAACGCGCGCGAGATCGCCGACCACCTGGCGCGCGCGGTCGAGCGGAACGGCCGTGTCGGGTTCGTGGTCCTGGCCGGTGACGAGCCGTTCCTGAGCGAGGTGCGGCGGGCGCTCTCGGCGCCGGTGATCGAGAAGCTGGTGGACGTCGAGCGGATCCCGATCGACGCCGGCGCCCACGACATCCTCCGGCGGACGATCGAGGCGGTCCGCGGGGCCGAGGCGAGCGAGAGCCGCCGGCTGGCCGACACGGCGATCGACCGCTTCCGCTCGGGCGGATTGGGCGTGGCCGGTCTGCAGGCGACGATCGAGGCGCTGAACCGGGGGCAGGTGGACATCCTCCTCGTGGCGGAGTCCTTCGACGGGACGCCGGGCTGGCAGTGCGCCGAGTGCCGCATCCTGGGAGTTCCCCCGACGCCGTCGGCCTGCCCCTTCTGCGACGCCCCGGTGCCGGAAGAGGTGGACCTGCGCGAGGCGATGGTGCGGCGGGCGGAGGGGACCGGGGGGGGCGTGGAGATCGTCGAAACGCATCCGTCGCTGGAGGGGCTCGACGGCGTGGGGGGGCTTCTTCGGTTCAGGGTGTAGGCGGGTCGAGGGGCCGGGCGCGGCCGACCCCTCCACTCCTTTCACGCTGAAGAGCGGGACCTTTCACCGCTTCACTGCCCGCCGCTTCAATCCGGTCGGGGGGCGATCGACAGCCCGACCGTTTCGACCTTCCCCTCTACCACCTCGCGGGCCACGATGACCAGGTCGCCGAACTCCAGCGCGTCGCCCTCGCGCACCTCGCCGAGGCGATCGCGGAAGATTCCGTCGAGCGTCATGGTGGGGGACTCGTCCTCGATCTCGATCCCGTAGAACTCCTTCAGATCGTCCAACGTGGTCCGGCCGCGCAGCGGAAATTCGGGCGGTGGCGGTTCCGCCTGATCTTCGGTCGCGAAGACCCGGTCGACCAGCGGGCGCATGGCCGGGTTCATGATCACGAATACGTAGTCGCCGGCCTCGAGGCGCGTGGAGCCGTGCGGCGCGACGAGCCGCTCGGAGCGGGCGACCAGCCCGATGACCACCCCGTCGGGAAGCGCCAGGTCCCGGATCCGCCGTTCGCAGGCGTGCGCGCCCTCGTCGACCCTATACTCCACGATCACCCCGTCGACGTCGTGAAGCGATGTGATCTCGAGGCTGAGAGGTGGCTCGGGGGGCCGCGGGCGGTCCACTCCGAGGAGCCGCCCGACCGGTGCCAGGGTCCATCCCTGAAGGAGCGCCGAGACGAGGACGACGAAGAACACGACGTCGAACAGCAGGACCGCGTTGGGCAGCCCGAACATGAGCGGATAGATGGCCAGGACGATGGGGACGGAGCCGCGCAGGCCGACCCACGACGCGAACGTCACCTGCCGCCACGAGAACCGGAACGGAAGCAGCGACATGATGACCGCGAGAGGCCGCGCCACGAAAATCAGCGCCGCCGCCACCACGAGCCCCGGGCCGGCCACGTCGGCGAGGCGGCTCGGCATGCTGAGCATCCCCAGCACCACGAACATGACGATCTGGGCGGTCCAGGCGACGCCGTCGTGGAACAGGAGGATCCCCCGGCGGAACACGATTTGGGAGTTGCCGAGGACGATCCCGGCCAGGTACACCGAGAGAAAGCCGCTTCCCCCGAGATCGGCGGCGATCCCGTAGGCCGTCAGCGCGAGCGCCCCGGTAAGCACGGGGTAGAGCCCGGCCGAATCGAGCCGGATCCGGATCAGGACCCACGCTCCCGCGTACCCGACCGCGGCGCCGACGGCGGCTCCGATCACCATCTGCCGCGCCAGGAGCCAGGCGAACTCGGCCGAGGGGTCGGCGCCGCGGACCAGCACCTCCAGAAGCGCCACGGTCAGGAACACCGCCATCGGATCGTTGGAGCCACTCTCGACCTCCAGGGTCGACGTCAGCCGTTCGTCGACGTGAACCCCGCGGGAGCGGAAGATCGCGAAGACGGCCGCCGCGTCCGTCGACCCGACGATGCTCCCCAGGAGGATCCCCTCGAGCAGGGAAAGCCCGAGCAGGCGCCACGCCACCACGCCGGTCACGATCGCGGTCAGGACCACACCGAGCGTCGCGAGCGTGACCGCCGGCCCCCACGCCCGCCGGAAGTCG
>DATLFF010000024.1:0-4419 GCA_035524915.1 Gemmatimonadota bacterium
AGGTCTGGACCGGTCACCGGGCCGGCGTCGAGGGGGCCGTCGAGCGCCACGGCGCCGACGCCGCGTGGGTGATCGACTCGCTCCCCGCGGTGCTCGGCCGCTGGCTCTCCGAGGCCGACCGGGTGTGGTTCGACTCCTCCGAGGACCACTCGTGGTCGAACGCGGAGCTGGTCGCGAAGCTGGACGCCTGGAAGGCCGATGCGGGGAACGAGATGCTCGATGCCGACCAGATCTCGAACGAGCTCCGGCTGATCAAGTCGGACGCCGAGCTCGCCTACCTCCAGAAGGCGATCGACATCACGACCGACGCGCAGAGGGCCGCCATGGCCGCGATCCGCCCGGGCATGTACGAGTACGAAGTCGAGGCCCTGATCGAGTTCGTGTTCCGCGCCCAGGGGAGCCCGCGGATCGGGTTCAACTCGATCGTCGGGTCGGGCCCGAACTCCACCATCCTCCACTACGAGGAGAACGACCGCCGGATGGAGGCGGACGACATGGTCGTGATGGACATCGGCGCCGAGTGGGCCTACTACACGGCCGACGTCACCCGCACGGTGCCGGTGGACGGCGAGTTCAGCCCCGAGCAGGCGGCCATCTACCAGATCGTGCTGAACGCGCAGAACGCGGGCATCGAGGCGGTGAGGCCGGGAATCACGATCCGCGACATCCACCTGGCCGCCACCCGCGTGGTGGTCGCGGGCCTGATCGAGCAGGGGATCCTCTCGGGCACGGTCGAGGCGAATCTCGAGTCGGGCGCCTACCGGCGGTTCTTCATGCACGGGACCAGCCACTGGCTGGGCCTCGACGTCCATGACGTGGGCGGCTACGTGACCGGCGCCGAGCGCCGCCCGCGGCTGCTCGAGCCGGGCATGGTGTTCAGCGTGGAGCCCGGGATCTACATCGCCGAGGGCGCCGAGGGCGTGGACCCCAGGTGGTGGAACATCGGCGTCCGGATCGAGGACGACGTGGTGGTGACGGAGACGGGCGGCCGGCTCATGTCGGGCGGCGCGCCGCGCGAGATCGACGAGATCGAGGCGATCATGGCGGGCCGCGGCCTGCCGGAAGTCGTGCCGGGGGACTGAGGCCGCATGCCAACCCCGGCCGCGCGGCCCATATTCCTCCGGTAGCATGCGCACCCTCGCCACCCTCCTCCTGACCGCGGCCCTCGCGGCCCCGCCCGCCCTCGCCCAGGTCGCGGCGGGCGCGGGCGGCGCCGGGGTGGGGAACGCCTCGCCGCTCCTGACGGTCGAAGAGGTGGCCGGCCACGTCGAGCGGCTGGCCTCCGACGATCTGGCAGGCCGCCGGGCCGGCACGCCGGGCGCCGAGCGGGCGGCGCTCTACGTGGTGCGGCAGTTCCAGGCGGCCGGGCTCGTGGCCCCCGCCCAGCATCCCACCTACCTCCAGACCTTCGAGTTCCCGGTCGGGGTCGAGCTCGGGTCGGACAACCGGCTCGTGCTCCAGCGCGGCAGCCGGCTGGCCAAGATCTTCTCGCCCGGGGTCGACTTCATGCCCCTGGCGGGCTCGGTCTCGGACCGCGTCATCCTGCCGGTGGTCTTCGTGGGCTACGGGATCAGCGCGCCGGGGATCGGCTACGACGACTACGCGGGGGTGGACGTGGAGGGGAAGGTGGTTCTGGCGCTCCGCTTCAGCCCCGAGGGGGACGACCCCGGAACCCGCTTCGGCCGCTACCTCACCGAGCGCCACAAGGCGGCGGTGGCGCGGGAGCGCGGCGCCCGTGCGATCCTGTTCGTGAACCCACCGGCCACCGAGGAGCTCGACCGGCTGATCCCGTTCGACGTGGACGAGCGTCCGCGCACGGCCGGGATCCCCGCCATCTCGGTGACCCAGGGAGTGGCGCGGCAGATCGCGCTCGAGGGTGGCGAGGACCTCTCGCTGCTCCAGCATCGGATCGACACGACCGGGCAGCCGCAGAGCCGGCCGATCCGCAACGCCGTCCTGAACCTCCGGGTCGACGTCCGGCCGCGGACCCGGACCACGCACAACGTGATCGGGATCGTGCCCGGCCGCGATCCCGTGCTCGCCCGCGAGGCGGTGGTGATCGGGGCCCACTACGACGGCCTCGGGCTGGGCGGCCCCGGCTCGCTCGACCCCGTCCCCGGCGAGATCCACAACGGGGCCGACGACAACGCCAGCGGCGTCGCCGCCGTGCTCGAGCTGGCCGAGTACTTCGCCTACCCCACGAACCGCGCCGAGCGGACCCTCGTCTTCGTCGCCTTCGGCGCCGAGGAAGTGGGGATGCTCGGCTCGGCCCGGTTCGTAGCCGATCCCACGGTGCCGCTCCCTTCCGTGGCGGCGATGCTGAACCTCGACATGGTGGGCCGGCTCCGGGACGAGCTGATCGTCTACGGCGTGGGCTCCTCGGACGACTGGCCGGCGATCCTGGCGGATGCCAATGCCCACCTGGACCTGACGCTCCGCGCCGAGGCCGAGGGGTTCGGCCCCTCCGACCACGCCGCGTTCTACCTGCGGCAGGTCCCGGTGCTGTCGTTCTTCACCGGCGTGCACGAGGACTACCACCGCTCGACCGACGATTTCGGCTCGGTGAACACTGAAGGGATCCACGCCGTGGCGCGGCTCGTCCGCGAGATCGTGAATCGGGTCGGCAACGGCCGGGCGCGGCCCGCCTTCCACCCGAGCGACGCCCCGCCGCGGGATCTGGCCGGGGAGGCCGATCTCCTGCCCCCGGCCGCGCGCGGGGGGCGGCTCGGGGCTGTGCCGGTTCCGGCCGGGCCCGGAGCGGGCGGGGTCGTGGTCGAGATCGTGCTGGAGGGTTCGCCGGCCGCGGCCGCCGGGCTCGAGCCGGGAGACCGGATCGTGGCCGTCGGCGGGCGCGAGGTCGCCGACGTCTACGCCTATCGCGAGGCGCTGAACGGGTTGGTCCCCGACCGCGCCGTGTCGATCGTGGTGGAGCGCGACGGGCGGCGGGTGGATCTCTCCGCCGTGCCGGCGGCGCCCTGACCGGCCGCCCATGAGGAACCTCATTCGATGGAGGCGCCCGTGCGACGCACCGCACCGCTCCTGATCGGCCTCGCCCTCACCGCCTGCGCCGTCTCGATCGGGAACGAGAGCTCCGGCCGCTCCGGCGAGTTCACGTCCGAGGACCGGGCCGTGATCGCCCGGGTTCTCGAAGTCCAGGCCGACGCGTGGAACCGGGGCGACCTGGAGGGCTTCATGGACGGGTACTGGAACGACCCGGATCTCGTGTTCACCTCGGGTGCCCGGGTCCAGCGCGGCTGGGACATCACCCTCGAGCGCTACCGCGCCACCTACGGCGAGTCGCCCGAGACGATGGGGCGGCTGTCGTTCTCGGATCTGGAGGTCTACGCGCTCCAGCCCGACGCCGCGTGGGTGCTGGGTCGCTGGTACCTGGACCGCGGCGGCGACGAGGTCGGCGGCGTCTTCACGCTCGTCTTCCGGCGGATCCGGGGCGAGTGGAAGATCGTCCACGACCACACCAGCGTCGGGGAGCCGTAGGCCGGAGGGGCCGAATCGGCTATATTCCTAAGTTGGTACGGGTTGCACTCTTGACCTTTTCGTAAAGATCAAAAAAACCCGATTCGATGGAGTGACTAGATGCGTCTGTTCAGCACCCTGAGCCTCGTGTTCGCGTTCGGCCTGGTGGCCTGTGGCGGCGGCGCCGAAGAGGGCGGCACCGATGCCGACACTACCGCCATGGAGATCGAAGAGCCGGCCGCTCCCGCCGGGCTGACCACCCCGGGTTGGATGAGCGTGGACGAGACCGCCCAGACCGTCACGATGCAGGTCTCCGCCGGCTCGACCGACGCCAACAACCGCTGGAACTTCAACGGCATGTACGCCGGCGCCGGGTCGATCACCGTCCCCGCGGGCTACACCGTGACGATCGACTTCACCAACGCCGACCCGACCCAGCCCCACTCGCTCGGCATCGACGAGATGGAGGCCAGCTGGTCGGCCACGTTCGAGACCGTCGAGCCGGCGTTCGCCGGCGCGGTCACCCCGGACGCGACGACGACCGGCACGGCGCCGAACGGCACCGCGTCGATCACGTTCACCGCGACGGACGCGGGGGACTACGCGATGGTCTGTTACATCCCGGGCCACGCGGTCGCCGGCATGGTGATCCCGTTCCACGTCTCTGCGGACGGGAGCTACGGCGCCACGCAGTAGGTAAACGAAACGTCCGCGGCGACACGGCCGGATGGAAGGAAGGGGCGGGCCCGTCGGGTCCGCCCCTTCGAGTATCGGGGGTCTTACGGCTCCTCGCGCTCGGCCTCGCCCCCGGCCGCCGTCCCGATCGAGGCGGAGTACCTGGGCGGCTACATGATCCCGGGCGCACCGGACATGGAGACGGCGGTCGAGATCTCCCGCACCCACCCGCACCTCGAGTACGGCGGAACGGTCGTGGTGCGTCCGATC
>DATLFF010000025.1:0-2419 GCA_035524915.1 Gemmatimonadota bacterium
CGCGTAGTCGGCCACCGCCTCGATGAATCCGAGCGGGGCGGCGTAGCCGCTCATGCCGGCCTCGAGCGCGAAGCGGGAGTGGTACTCGGGGTCGTACGCCGGCGGGTTGGCGGCGAAGGACCGGTGCGGTCCGTGCTCGACTCCCTGGTCGACCGGGAGGATCACCAGCCGCCCGGAGCCGGCCAGTCGACCCTGGCCGAGCAGCCGGCCCAGAGCGGCCCTAGTCCCCGCGTTGTCGGCCGGATAGTACGACAGGATCTGCTGGACCCGCGCGCTGACGCCCGCGGCGGTGGCTGGATTCCCGGCGGCCGCCCCGCCTTCGTGGTGGTGATGGCTCATGGCTGGCTCCTGTCGATCGGTTCCATTCTCTCGCGCCGCCGGCTCACGCCTCGGAGGCGGCCACCTGGGCCAGCAGCGACTCGATCGCCTCGACCTCGGCGCGGCTTCCGATGACCAGCGGTGTGCGCTGGTGGAGCGACTCGGGGACGATGTCGAGGATGCGGTGGATGCCGGTCGACGCGGCGCCGCCGGCGGACTCGGCGAGGAAGGCGAGCGGCGCGGCCTCGTAGAGGATCCGCAGCTTGCCGCTCGGGTTCTTCGCGTCGCCCGGATAGAAGAAGACGCCGCCCCTCAAGAGCACGCGGTGGAAGTCGGCCACCAGGGCGCCGATGTAGCGGAGGGAGTAGACGCCGCCGCCGTCGCCGCCGTGCGAGTGGGCGTCGACGAACGCGCGGAAGCCCGGCTCCCACGCCCCGAGGCGCGAGAGGTTGGCCGAGAACTCCGAGCCGTGCCCGGGCATCCGGATCGAGGGGTGCGACAGGAAGAACTCGCCCACCGCGGTATCGAGCGTGAAGCCGTGGACGTCGCCCCCCACGCCGTAGACCAGCATGCACTGGGGACCGTAGAGCACGTAGCCCGCGGCCACCTGCTCGGTGCCGGGGCGGAAGGCCTCGGCCGGCGTGGCGTGGTCGGGTCCTTCCACCTTGGCGCGGATCGAGAAGATCGTGCCGACGGGCCCGTCCACGTCCAGGTTCGACGAGCCGTCCATCGGATCGAAGCACAGCATGTACTCGGCCCGCGGGCAGTCCTCGTCCAGGTGCTGGATCTCCTCCATCTCCTCGCTGATCAGCGAGCACAGGAGCCCCGACCCCCGGAAGTACTCGACGAACACGCGGTTGGAGAACCAGTCGAGCTTGTGGACCTCTTCTCCCTGGACGTTCAGCCCCCCCTGCATGCCGGCCAGCGGACCCAGGCCGACCTGCGCCAGCTGCGCCCGGATCTCCTTGCAGGCGGTGGCGATCTGGGCCAGGATCGAGGCGATCGGCCCGCCGCCGGGCCGGTGCTCCTCGACCTCGCGCAGGAGATGTTGCGTGAGAGTCAGCCGATGTTCCGCCATGCGGCGGGTATGGTAGCGCGGCGGGGCGCCCCCGGCCAACGGGGACGGGCGGCCGCGCGACGCGGTGCTACCTTCCGAGAATGCGGAAGCTGATGGAGTTCCATCGCTCGCCGAACTCGGTCAAGGCGCGAATCGGCCTCGCCGTGAAGGCCCTCGACTACGAGGCGGAGGAGATGTACGCGGCCGATCGCGCGCCGATGATGGAGGCGGCCGGCTGGCCGCTGGTGCCGATCCTGCTGGACGGCGACGTGGTGATGCGGGACTCGACCGCGATCCTCCACTACCTCGATACCAACTACCGGGAGGGAACGCCCCTGGTGCCGGAGTCCCGCGACGAGATCCTCTCGGGACAGGGCGTGGTCCTGAACCTCCAGCCGGAGATCCTGCGCATCCAGTGGAGCCTGCGGCCCCAGCTCGACCTGCCGGAGGAGGAGCGGGACCCGGAGCGGATGAAGGTCGGCCGGCGGGCGCTCAACGACGCCCTGCTCCAGCTCGAGGGGCGGCTGTCCCACGCCGAGTGGTTGGTGGGGGACGCCATGTCGATCTACGACGTGGTGCTGGCCTGCGACCTCCTCCCGTCGCGGCCCCCGGCCCGCTTCGTGGAGCAGAGCCCCCTGTGGCGCTTCTACTCCGAGCACTTCACGCTCGAGCCCGACCGGGAGCACGTGGCCGCGTGGATGGACCGCGTGCTCGCGTGGGACGGGCTGGAGCCGGCAACCGCCGAGAAGTGACCTCCGGCCCTCGGCACGCCCTGGGCCCCGTGCAGGCGAGGCGCTACTAGCGGTAACTACAGCTGTTGTCGCTCTTGTTCAGCTCGGTGACGATGTCGACCGTCATGGTCGCGGAGGCCGGGGCCGGCTGTGCCGATAGGGCCTCCCCGGACAGCCCCGGAAACTTGCTCCACCAGTAGGTGTCCGCCGTGAGCTCGCCTCCGGCCGGGACGGGACCGACCGATTTCTGGTGTGGCCCCCAGGGGACGCCGTCCTTTCGCACGAGCGAATAGGTGACCTGGACGTTCGAGGC
>DATLFF010000026.1:0-5989 GCA_035524915.1 Gemmatimonadota bacterium
GACCGCGTCCTCGCCGGGCGCCAGGGTGCGGACGTCCAGCCAGAGCGCGTCGTCGGCCACCCGGGCCACGATCGGAGGGTCGCCGGCGCGGAGCGCCGCCGCCAGCGCCGCGGCGCCACCCGGCGGGACCACCCGGAGGGCCCAGCCCGGAAGATCGAGACCCGGGAGGGTGCCGCCCCCGGCGCGCCCGGCATGCGGGGCGACTTTGCAGAGGACCGCCGCGGATGGCGCGAGCCGGGCGTGCAGCGCCCGCGCCCGCTCCTCCAGCGCCTCGGGCGGCATCGCCAGCATTCGCCGCACGGGGATCGAGTCGGGATCCGCGAGAGTCCGCCTGAGCGTGGCCTCCAGCGCGGCCAGCGTGGCCTTGTCCACCCGCAGGGCGCGCAGCAGCGGATCGGCGCGCACCGCCGCCACCGCCTCGGCTCCGCCGCACACGATCCCCGCCTGGGGTCCGCCCAGGAGCTTGTCCCCGCTCGCGCACACCAACGTCGCGCCGGCCTCGAGCGCGTCGCGGACGGTGGGCTCGCCCGGTGCGGCCGCCAGCGGCTCGAGGATGCCCGTCCCCTGATCGAACACGACCGGCACGCCCCGTTCTCCGGCCATCCGGCACAGATCCTCCAGGCCCACCTCGGCCACGAACCCTTCCATCGAGAAGTTGGACCGGTGGACCTTGAGGACGGCTCCCACGTCGTGGGCTTCCATCGCGGCCCGGTAGTCCTCGGGGTGAGTCTTGTTCGTGGCCCCCACCTCGACCAGCCGCGCGCCGCTCCGGGCGACGATCTCGTGGATCCGGAAGCCGCCCCCGATCTCGATCAGCTCGCCGCGCGACACGACCACCGCCCGCCCGGCCGCCAGCGCGCCCACCGCCACCAGGAGCGCGGCGGCGTTGTTGTTGACGACGACCGCCGCCTCGGCGCCGGTCAGGATCCGGAGGAGACCGACCGCGTGATCGTAGCGGGAGCCGCGCTCGCCGGTGGCCAGGTCGTACTCCAGGGGCAGGTAGGCCGCGGCCGCCGCGGCCGCCGCTTCGGCGGCGTCCGGCGCCACGGGGGCGCGTCCCAGGTTGGTGTGGAGGACCACGCCGGTGGCGTTCACGAGCGGGCGGAGCGTCGGGCGGTCCAGGGCCGCGAGCTCCGATTCCCACCGCTCGGCGACCGCCGCGCGCACCTCCGCCTCGCCGCCGAAGGCCCCCCGCCGGATCTCCTCCCGGACGGCCTCGATGGCCGCGTCCAGAGCCGCCCGCTCGAGCCGCTCACCCGCCGCGCGGGACCGGACCCCCGGCGGGGGATCCGCCAGACAGGCATGGACCGGCGGGAGCCAGCGCAGCTCGTGCGCGCTCAGGGAGGCCCCCCGGGCGGCGGCTCCCCCGGCCACTCGATCCGCTCGGACGGATGGACCGCCGGTCCCGCGTACTCCGGCCGGAACGCGAGCCCTCCGTCGGCGGTCGACTCCAGCCCGCCCGCGTTGGCGACCCCCACCAGCTCCACCCGGTACCACCGGTCCTTGCGGAGCGGCTCGGCGGTGGCGACGCGGATCTCGGTGGGCCCCGCGCGCTCCACCGCCGAGACGGCCAGCCGACGGCCTCGCAGGCGCTCGAGCGGGATCGAGTCGAGGGGCATCGCCCCGACGGGCGGTCCCTCCCAGACGTGGATCGCCCAGAGGGGCGGCGCGGCGTCGCCGGCCATGGGGTCGTCGGTGCGGATCGACAGCACGCCGGAGGAGGACGTCGCCACGGCCAGCACGTTGGGCGGCGTGGTGTCGCGGACGGCGATCCGGTAGAGCCCGTCGTGGGATCGGTTGCCGGAACCCAGCTCGAAGGTGTCCCGGGCGCCCGGTTCCTCGGTCATCTGCCACCCCACCGGACGCACGCGCTCCTCCCAGGCCGTCGCCACGTAGGGTCCGAAGGCGACGCCCTCGATATCGATCCGCCCGCTGGAATCCGCCGACGACCGGTAGACGAGGTCGCTCTCCTGGTTCTCGAGCAGGAACCGCGCGCCCGGGACGGGCACCGTGTCCCGCACCACGGTGGCCCGCACGAGCGAAAGCGTGATGGGGGTCTCGCCGCCGACGGAGAACAGAATCGAACGGGGCGTCACGGTGCGGTTCCCGTCGCGGTCCGCGAGGCCGGGGAGGACGGTGACGATGTACGTGGTGGCCTCGATCAGCGGTCCTTGCGGGGTCAGGATCACCCCGTCGCCGTCGAGGGTGTAGTCGAAGTCGGGCGGGCTGGGGTTCACCACGATCAGCTGAGGAAGCTGGTCCGCCAGGGCCGGGTCGAGCTGCTCGTCGAACGTGAGGCGGATCACCTGGTCGGGCGTGGCGTTCACCGCCCGGTCGGCCGGCCGCGTCTCGACCAGGACGGGCGGGGCGCGGTCCTCCGGACCGCCGGGCGGGAAGCCCTCGCTGGCGCAGGCCGCATGGGCGACCGCGAGGATCGCCCACGCCGGAGGACGAAGGCGGCGCACGGCCCGCGGGGTCAGCGCCCGGTGCCCAGGGCGGCGAGGAGTCCGCCGAGCCGCTCCACTGCGCCCTCGAGGTCCGCCGCCTTCTCGCGCTCCCGCTGGACGACGTCCTCCGGCGCCCGCGAGACGAAGGCCTCGTTCTCGAGCCGGCCGCGGGCAGATGCGAGGAGCGACGCCGCCCGCTCGATCTCCTCGGAGAGCCGCCGCCTCTCCTTCTCCACGTCCATCAGGTCGGCCAGGCGGACGGCGACCTCGATGCCGCCCTCCACCACCCGCGACACTACTCCGTCGCCGCGCGGGGCCTCGTCCACCACCGCCAGCTCGGTCGCCCACGCCAGCCGCGCCGCGTCCGCGGCGTGCCGCTCGAGGGCGGCCCGCGCCGGCCCCGCGGGAGCGGCCACGGTGACCGGCGCGCGACGGCCCGGGGTCACCCCGTACTCGCCGCGCAGCTCGCGCACCGCCGAGATCACCGAACGGACCCGCTTCATGGCCTCGACTGCCTCCGGGAAGTCCCAGCCCGCCGGCTCCGGCCAGGGGGCGACCATGATCGAATCCGCCTCCCGCAGGGAGGCCGGCAACTCCCGCCACAGCTCCTCGGTGACGAAGGGCATGATCGGGTGCAGGAGCCGCAGGCTCCGCTCGAGCGCCGTCACCAGGACCGATCGGACGGCCTCCCCCCGCGCGCCCTCGAGGTGGGCCTTCGACCACTCGATCGTCCAGTCGCAGTAGTCGTGCCACAGGAAGTCCTGGATGCCGAGCGCGGCCTCGTCGAGGCGGAAGGCCTCGATGGCGGCCGTGACGCGACGGGTCGTCTCGTCCAGCCGGTGGAGGATCCAGTGCTCGGCGTCGCTCACATCGTCCTCGATCTCGTCGACCGCGACGGGCTCGAAGCCCTGGGGCAGGTTCAGGAGCACGAACCGCGCGGCGTTCCACAGCTTGTTGGCGAAGTTCCGTCCCAGCTTGAAGTCGTCGGCCGCGAGGTTGAGATCCGTGCCCGTGGGGGCCGCCGCCAGCAGCGTGTAGCGGAGCGCGTCGGCGCCGTGCTCGTCGATGACGTCGCGCGGATCGATCCCGTTGCCCAGCGACTTCGACATCCGCCGCCCCCGGGCGTCCCGCACGGTGCCGTTGATGACGACGTCGAAGAACGGCGCCTCTCCGGTCGAGTAGTAGCCCGCCATCACCATCCGGGCGACCCAGAAGAACAGGATCTCGCTGGCCGTGACGAGGGTGTTCGTCGGGTAGAAGGTGGTCAGGTCCGCGGTCTCGTCGGGCCAGCCGAGCGTCGAGAAGGGCCAGAGCCAGGACGAGAACCACGTGTCCAGGACGTCCGGGTCCTGAGTGAGATCGGCAGAGCCGCACTCCGGACATTCGGTGGGGTCCTCCCGGGCGGCGAACGCGTGGCCTCGGGCGCAGGTCCAGACGGGGATCCGGTGGCCCCACCAGATCTGCCGCGAGATGCACCAGTCGCGGACGTTCTCCAGCCAGTGGGCGTAGACCTTCCCCCACCGCTCCGGCGTGAACTTCAGATCCCCGCGCTCCCACGCGGACAGGGCGGGGCGGGCGAGCGGCTCCATCTTCACGAACCACTGGTCGGAGAGGTACGGCTCGACCACGGTGTCGCAGCGGTAGCAGCGGCCCACGGCGTGGACGTGGTCCTCCACCTTCACGAGGGCGCCGTCGGCCTCCAGCGCCGCCACGATCCGCTTGCGCGCCTCGTAGCGGTCGAGCCCGGCGTACTCGCCCGCCTCGGCGCTCATCGTGGCGTCGGGCTCCAGCACGTTCACGCGCGGGAGGCCGTGCCGCTCGCCGATCCAGAAGTCATTCGGGTCGTGGGCCGGGGTCACCTTGACCGCTCCGGTGCCGAACTCGGGGTCCACGAAGTCGTCGGCCACGATCGGGAGCTCCCGGCCGACCAGCGGGAGGATCGCCGCGCGGCCGACCAGGGCCGCGTAGCGGGGGTCGTCCGGGTGGACCGCGACGCCGGTGTCACCGAGCATCGTCTCGGGCCGGGTCGTCGCCACGACCAGATGGCCGTCCCCGTCCTTCAGCGGATAGCGGATGTGCCACAGGTGGCCGGCCTGCTCGTGCTTCTCCGCCTCCTCGTCCGAGAGCGCGGTGCGGCAGCGCGGGCACCAGTGGATGATGTACTTGCCGCGATAGACCAGGCCGTCGTCGTAGAGCCGGACGAAGACCTCGCGCACGGCGCGGGAGAGCCCCTCGTCCATGGTGAAGCGGGCCCGCTCCCAGTCGCAGGAGATCCCCAGCCGCATCAGCTGATCGTGGATCTCGCCGCCGTACTTCTCCTTCCACGCCCAGACCCGCTCCACGAAGGCCTCGCGGCCCAGGTCGTCGCGCGTCTTCCCCTCGGCGGCCAGCTCCCGCTCCACCACGTTCTGGGTGGCGATCCCGGCATGGTCGGTGCCCGGCAGGTAGAGCGCGCGCCGCCCCTCCATCCGCTTCTGGCGGATCAGGACGTCCTGGATCGTGTTGTTGAGGGCGTGCCCCAGGTGGAGGACGGCGGTCACGTTGGGCGGGGGGATGACGATCGTGTAGGGCTCGGGGCCGTCCGCCCCGGCCGGCGGATGGAAGTACCCTCGCTCGCGCCATTCGGCGTAGAGCCGCGCCTCGATCTCGGCGGGCTCGTAGCGGGTGGAGATCAGGGCGTCAGTCATGGAGGCGTCGGCGGCGAAGGGGAAAACGGCGAAAGACGAGAAGCTAATCGGCGGCCCGCGGGGCGTGCCAACAGCGGGGAGCGTTAGCCGCGGCGGCGCCGGGCGCCCAGGGCCCAGTCGCCGAGGACCAGCGCCACGGCGAGCAGGTAGCTCCAGGGGGTCTCGCCGAGACCGCGGCCGGGCGCGGCGGGCACGGCCGGGCGGGCCGGCGGGGCGGCCAGCGACGGGAGCTGCCCTGACCCGAGGAGCGCCCCCCCGCTGGGCTCGGCCGCCCGGCGGAGGCCCTCGGGATCGGCCGCCGTCCAGGCCAGGTCCGGCGCCCAGGTCTCGACCACGAAGCGGGCGCGCCCCCGCCGACCGGCGGCGTCCTCGGCCTCGAGCGTGTAGACCCCCGCGGGCAGGGCGGGGCCACGGATCCCCGCCGGTCCCGCCGTCCCCTCCGCCACCTCGCCCCGCTCCCCCGAAACCCGCCAGCGGAGCGGCGGGGAGGACTCGCCCGGGACTTCGGCCCGCAGCGGCTCACCCGGCGCGAGGCGGCCCTCGCCTGCGAGGCGCACCAGCGGGAGCCGGGACGAGTCCGCGGCGCCCAGCCAGCGGACCAGCGCCGCCGACCACGCGTCCCAGAAGGCCGCCGGGTCCCCCCCCGCCAGCGGCCAGCGGTACCAGCCGGTCCCGAGACCGATCGCCACCCGGCGGGTCTCCCGCTCCCCGAGCCACGCCGCCGGACGGCCCCCGGCTCCGAGGACCGCCGCGGTCCCCGGCGGGGCCGCCAGCGCGCCGGCCGGCAGGGCCTCGAGCGGCGGCCAGGCCTCCGTGCCGTCAGGCACGGGAGCCGACCCCGCTCCGCGCTCGGCC
>DATLFF010000027.1:0-5136 GCA_035524915.1 Gemmatimonadota bacterium
AGGGCGGGAGGCTCGATCATGACCCTCGTCTGAAGTGCGACCAAGCGACTTGGGGAGAATGATCGCACATCGGGTCGGCCCTCGCAAGCGGTTCGGGCGCGCGGGCCACCCGTGGCCCCCCGGAGGGGGCTACCACTAGCGCTGGGTGGACTGGCCGGTGCATCTTGCGCCGGCCGTGATTCCCTCAGGACGAGGTGGGTCCTCCGTGCGCTTGGCTGTTTCCTTCCTGGTCGCGTGTCTGGCCCTGCCCGCCGCCGGGCGGGCTCAGTCCCTGCGCACCGTCCCCACCGACCACTGGGCCTACGACGTGGCCGACCAGGCGCTCCTGCGCCATCCCGAGCTGGGGCGGGGCCTGTGGCTGGCGAACCGGCCCTGGCGCGAGGCCGACTTTCGGCTGCTGGTGGCGCGCGCCGACTCGGCGGGGGTGCGGGCCGAGGACCCCGGCGCGGGCGGCTGGCTGGACCTGCTGTCGGAGGCGTTCCCGCCGGACGCGGCGTCGGAGGAGGGGGTCTACTACCACAACGAGGTGTCGGCGTACGCGGCGGTGGACGCACGGAAGGACGACGTGACGTTCGAGCCGGCGTTCGCGGCGCCGATGTTCGGCGACAGCGTGGGGGAGCCGATCGCGCGGGCGTTCGTCCAGCACGACTTCGGGGTGCAGTTCCGCGAATCGTTCGTGCTGGGGTGGCGCTACGCGGTGGACTCGAACGTGCGGAACGACCCGACGCGGTTCCGGCAGGAGGAGGTGCGGAGCGGGGAGGAGTTCGGGTTCGCGATCCTGGACGCGTACGGGACGGCGCACTGGGGCCCGTTGTGGGTGACGGTGGGCCGGACGGCCTTCGAGTGGGGTCCGGGCCGGGCGTCGGCCGTGTTCGTGTCGGATTCGATCCCGCCGCTGGATCAGGCGCGGATCGAACTGGGGCCGCCGCGGGTTCGCTTCACCGGCGTGATCGCGCGGCTCTCCTCCGACTCCCAGAACCGCTCGCTGGACGCGGATGGCGAGCCGATCCAGGGCTCCGAGCCGCCGGAGGCGGGCCTCCGCGAGGTGACCCGCTACCTCTACCTGCACCGGCTGGACTGGCAGCCCTGGCCGCGGCTCCAGGTGGCGGTGGGTGAGGCGGCGCTCGTGACCGGGTTCGACCGCGGGCTGGAGTTCCGCTACGCCAACCTGCTGACGCCCTTCTTCATCACGCAGAAGGACGAGGACGAGCCGGACGCGCTCCAGGTGAACCTGTTCGTGGACGCGGAGTTGGTGGCGACTCCGGTGGACGGGCTCCGGGTCTACGGCCACGCGTTCGTCCAGGACTTCCAGCTCTTCGACCGGGGCGAGAACGAGACGCCGGACCAGTACGCGGTCCGCTTCGGCGGCGAGCTGGGTCCGCCCGGCTGGCCGGTGACCGGCGGGATGGAGTACACGCGGGTCCTGTCCTTCATGTACTTGCACCGCGGGCTCAACACGAACTGGAGCCAGTTCGGCGTGCCGATCGGGTCGATGCTCGGGCCCGACGCCGACATGGGGCTCGCCTGGCTCGACTGGTGGGTGCGGCCGGCAACGCGCGTGACCGCCGAGGCGATGGCGCGGCGGGGCGGCGAGAACTCGATGGCGACCCTGGAGAGCGTGGGGGGAGCGGGGTACGACTTTCCGCGGGGCACCAGCCAAAAGGAGCTCCGGCTGGCGCTCGAGGGGTGGACGCTCCTGCCCGCGTGGGGGCTGGAGGCGACCGGCCGGGTCTCGTGGCGCGACGTGACCTCGGTGGCGAACTCGCCCGGAGAGGACGAGGGGTACTGGCGGGCCGCCCTCTCGCTCCGCTGGCGGCACGAGTTCGGGAGGCGTTGAAGGGCGGGGAAAGTCACGAGTTCGTCCAACGGCCAGGGGTCCGGGGGTCCCTTTCCCATCAACGGCCCGGAAACCCTCCGTGTCCACCGCCCGGACACGACAAAGTCGTGACTCCACCACCTCCTGACGGGTCCCCCCACCCCTAAACCCCGACCCCCTCTCCGGCCTTTACCCACACGGCCTGCCGGCCCCGCCCTTGCCCTCCAGGGCGCGCGAGCGCATCGTCGAGGGGCCAGCCGACCGAACCCGCACGACCCCGAATCGCGCACCCGTCGAGGAGGAAGATTGCTCCGCCATCGCACGCATCTCCCGGCCGGGCTGGCCCTCGCCGCCGCCGCGGCGCTGGCCGCTCCCGCCCCCGCCCAGATCTCCGGCTTCGGCAAGAACAAGATCCAGTACGAGGACTTCCGGTGGGAGATCCTGGTCGGCGACCACGTGGACCTCTACTACTACCCGGAGGAGCGCGAGCTGGCGCTGATCGCCCTCGACGAGGCCGAGCGGGCGTTCGACGACCTGATCCTCCAGTTCAGCTACCACCCCAAGGACCGGATCCCGCTCGTCGTCTACGCCAGCCACACCGACTTCGAGCAGACCAACATCCTGCCGTTCTTCATCCCCGAGGGTGTGGCCGGCTTCACCGAGTTCCTCAAGGGACGGGTGGCGCTGCCGTTCAACGGCTCCTATGCCGACTTCTCGCGGGTGATCCGGCACGAGCTGGTGCACGTGTTCCAGGCGCGGAAGGGCGCGCACCTGAAGCGCCTCCATCCGCGCGGCCACGAGTGGATCTCCCCCTCCTGGTTCACCGAGGGCCTCGCCGAGTACTGGTCGGGACCATGGAGCGCCGAAGGGGACTTGGTGGTGCGGGACCTGCTGGTGAACGGGCGTGTCCCGTCGGTCCCGGAGCTCGACCGCTACGCCGGCTCCTTCGCCGTCTACAAGCTGGGGCAGAACCTCCACGAGTACCTGGGCCGCACCTACGGCGACGCCCGGCTGGTGGAGCTGCTGGAGACGGAATGGAAGTATCCCAACTTCTCGACCGCCTTCCGGCGGGTGTACGGGATCACGCTGGACGAGCTGACCGTGGAGTGGCACGAGCACCTGCGGGAGACCTACTTCCCGACGCTCGCGCTGGAGACTCCGGCCGCGACCATCGCCACGCCGGTCGTGTCCGAGGGGCGGCTCAGCTTCTCCCCCGCGGTCGTGCCGGCGGCGGCGCGCGAGCGCGGGCGGACGGGAGTCGCCTACCTGTCGCTCCACTCCGGCTACACGACCATCAACGTGGCCGACCTGGACGGCCACAACGAGCGGATCGTGGAGCGGGTGACCGCGGGCCGCTCGGGCGACGTCGAGTCGCTCCATCCGCTCCTCTCCCAGATCGACGTCTCCACCGACGGGCGGGTGGCGTTCGTGGCGAAGTCGGGGCCGCGCGACGTGATCTACGTCCACGACCTGGACGACGGCGACCGGGAAGAGAAGGGAGAGTGGAACGAGCTCGTGGTCCTGTTCTCTCCCACCTGGGCGCCCGACGGCGGGCGGATCGCGTTCGTGGGGCTCACGCGCTCCGGCTATGCCGACCTCTACACGTGGGATCTCGCGACCGGCCGGCTGGATCGATTGACCAATGACCGCTACCTCGAGGCCACGCCCTCCTGGTCTCCGTCGGGGGACGCGATCGTCTTCGCCAGCGACCGGACCCCGTTCGGCGCCGAGGGGGCGCGGAACCTCTACCTGATGGACGTCGGCACGCGCCACATCCAGCCGCTCACCTTCGGCCGTTGGGTGGACCGCGATCCGGACTGGTCGCCGGACGGGAGCCAGGTGGTGTTCGCCTCCGACCGCGCCGGGGCGCTGGACCTCTACGTGGTCGACCGTTCCGGCGACGGATACCGCGCCACGCGGCTGGCCGCCGGCGCCCTGCATCCGCGCTGGCACCGCACGCTTGACGGGCGCGACGAGGTCGTCTTCACCGCCTACGAGGACCTGGGGTACCGGATCTTCCGCGCCCCGATCGCCACCGGGGCGCCGCACACGATCGCGCTGGAGGTGGACGCGTCGATCCCGGACTGGCGGTGGGAGGACCGGATCCCCGATCCCGACCGCTTCGTCCGGCGCGACTACGAGCACCAGTTCCGGCTCGACTTCGCCAATGCCGCTCTCGCATTCGCCGACGACGGTGGCCGCGCCGAGGGCGCGCGCATGTTCTTCAGCGACATGATGGGCGACCACCTGATCATCGCGTCGGTCAACTCCCAGCAGAGCCGGAGCGACCTCTTCAGCGGCTTCACCGGCTCGGCCACGTACGTGAACCTGAAGCGGCGGCTCAACTGGGGCGTGGGTGGCTACCGCCTGCGGTCCTTCTTCGCCTCACTTCTCGGAAGCGAGTTCGGCGGCCCCGGCATCGAGCGCGAGGGGATCGGGCCGCGGAACGACTTCTTCGAGGAGCGCTGGGGAGCGACCGCGCTCCTCTCCTATCCGTTCTCCAAGTTCCAGCGGGTGGAGGGGGATCTCACCTTCGAGCGGAACGAGATGGTGGAGATCCCGGGCTCGACTCTGAATGATTCGTCGCCGCTGTTCTTCCGCTCCGCCTGGCTCACGGTGGGGTCCTTCGGCTGGGTGTTCGACAACACGATCTGGAACCCGTCCGGACCGGTGGACGGCCATCGCGCGAACGTCTCGGCCTCGGCCATCTACAACGTGGACGAGGGCGAGATCGAGTCGACCGAGGTTCTGGTCGACTTGCGGAAGTACTTCCGCACCTCGCTCCACACGACCTACGCCGTGCGCGCGCGCGGCCGGGCGTCGATCGGGGACATCCCCACGTTCTACTTCCTGGGCGGGCCGCTGACGCTCCGCGGCTACCCGACCTACGTGCTGAACGGCAGCCACACGGTGCTGCTGAACCAGGAGTGGCGCTTCCCGATCCTCGGGCCCAACCCGCAGCGGCGCGGCTTCGCGACGCTGCTCGCCAATGGCATCTGGGGCGGGCTGTTCGTGGACCTGGGGAACGCGTGGCTGCCGGACGAGCTGGGGAAGAACTCGCGGGGCGAGACGGAGGAGCTGGGGTCGTGGCCGGGACTGCTCGGCTCGTACGGGGCGTCGCTGCGCTACCCGCTCGGCGGGCCGTTCGTCCTGCGGTTCGACTGGGCGCGGCGCTTCGAAGTGGAGGACAAGCGGGACCTCTTCCCGGGCCAGGAGGACGACACCCACTTCTCGTTCTTCATCGGGTACAATTACTGAGCTGAGCGGCGCGCCAACGCCGGCATGAGCGCCATGAGGAGCGCCATCGCCGGCACCATGTA
>DATLFF010000028.1:0-22715 GCA_035524915.1 Gemmatimonadota bacterium
ACCGCGGTCCCACGGAGCGAGATTGCGCATCACCCCGCGCCTGATCGGAATCCGTCCATGCGCGAAGTCTAGAGCCCGCGCGGCGGTGGATCTGTAGGGAATCGGCGTCATCATCTGTCGGAGCACGGACCTCCGCCGGTCGTCTGGATGTCCACTCCAAGCGTACGGCGTGGCCCGGCGGTGCGTCTGTCGGGAGTCGCTTGGCGGCGGCCGTGGGGAAACGCCCCACAGGGCCGTCGTCCGGACGGCTGGAACAGCTTGAAGGGCGAGATCAGGCGGGCGGGGAGATTCCCGACGCGGTCTACGGGTAGCGGAGCTCCGCGGCCCGGATCGTCCGGGCCCAGAGCGCGGCGCCGTCGGCGTCGCGGACCGTGATCTCGAGCGCGCGGTCGGTACGGGGGCCGGAGAAGTCGAGCGTGGCGAAGTTGTGGGCCTGGACCACCGTGCCTTCGACGCGGTGGGTGTTCGGCTCGTTGGTCATGGAGGAGATGCCGGCGGTCAGCGGCGAGACGGTGAGGTCGTGGAGCGGATAGGCGCCGGGCCGCTCCATCCGGGTCAGCTCGGTGTGGTGGCGGTCGCCGGTCAGGAAGATCACGCCCTCGATCCGCTCGGCGTGGATCGCCTCGAGCAGCCGCTCCAGCGCCTCGGGATAGGTGGACCAGTTCTCGTAGACGGCGGCCGGGTTCAGCACCTGCCCGCCCACCGCCACCAGCTTGAACGGCGCCCGGCTGAAGGCCAGCGCGTCGATCAGCCACTCGAGCTGCTCGTCGCCGAGGATCGTCCGCTCGCCGCCCCGCCGCCGCTCGGGGCTCCGGTACCACCGGTCGTCCAGCAGGAAGACCTGGACGTCCCCCCAGAAGAACGTGTTCGTGACCCCCTCCAGCCCGTGGCCGCCGAAGGGCGGGTTCCCCCAGAACAGGTCGAACGCTTCCCGGGTCAGGTGCTTGGCCCAGTAGGAACGGTCCGAGTTGTTGGGACCGTAGTCGTGGTCGTCCCAGGTGGCGTAGTGGTGGACGGAGCCCAGCAGCGGCTGCAGTTCGGGGAGCGCGCGGGTGTGGGAGTAGCGGTGGAGGATCCCCTCGCGCGTGTCCCAGTCGACCTCCCGCAGGTAGACGTTGTCGCCCAGCCACACCATGGCGTCGGGATCGGTCCCCAGGATCGCGGAGAGGATCCGGGGATCGCCGCCGTAGGGGTCGCCCGGCCGGTCGTAGAGCGGCTCGTTCACGTAGAAGCACGAGCCGACCGCGATCCGGAAGGGCGGAGGGTCCGTGCGCCAGTGCCAGAGGGCCTGCGTCTGGAACTCGAGCGGCCACGGCCGCGCGGCGACCTCGCCGTCCACGATCACCTCGTAGCCGTAGCGGCGGCCCGGCTCGAGCTCCGCGGCGACGACCTTCGCGACGTTCGCGTCCTCGGCCCGGGTGCGGACGGTCTCCGACTCGCCCCGCTCGTCCGGATCGGCGAGGTCCCACCAGCGGAATCGGACCTCGGCCGGCGCGTCCGTCTGCACCCACAGGAGCGCCTCGCGCATGGCGGAGAAGCCGACCATGGGGCCGGAGCGGATCTCCTGGGCGGCGGCCGGGGCGGCGAGTAGGAGGAAGAGGAGCGCGACCGCGCGGAGGGCGGTCGCGCGGATCGCGCGCGGGCGGGCGGGTCGGATCCCGGCGCGGCGGCGTGGACCGGTCACGGGCCGGGGATGCCCCGGGTGCGGAGGCGCTCGAGCTTCCGTGCCAGCTCCTCCTCGTCCGAGAGGTCCTCGCCAGGGCCGATCGCGGCCGTCTCCCACGAGCCGTACATCGGGTTCGGCAGGACGATCCAGCGCTCTCCCCACCGGTCGGTGTGGCGGCGGACCAGGGTGTCCCGCTCCTCCAGCGGGAGCCGGGCGAGGACGAAGTCGTTGAAGTCGTCGCCGATCACGACCAGGACCCGGTGGTCGGCGGCCACGTGGGCGCGGCGCGACGTCTTGTCGCTGGTCCAGTCCGGCCGCTCGCCCCGAAGCAGGAGCACGTCGGGGTCGTCGGGAAGCGGGAAGCCGGCCCGCTCCAGGTTCCGCCGCGTGGCCGCCTCGCCGGGGGCGTCGCGGTTGGTCACGTAGAAGATCGTCACGCCGCGGCGATCGGCCTCGCGGGCGAACTCGAGCGCGCCCGGAACCGGCGGGGCGGCGGCCTCCTCGACCCAGGCGGCCCAGTCGGCGGGGTCGAACGTCTCTCCCGAGAGGACCAGCCGCGCCTCGAACGGGCTGTTATCGAGCATCGTCTCGTCCACGTCGACGATGACGGCGGGCGGCAGCGCCGCGTAGTCGCCCGTCTGCGTGAGCTCCGCGGTCCACGTGGAGTCCGCCAGCGCGCGCTCGAGCGCCGCGCCGGCGGCGGCGAAGGCCTGCTCGGCCGCCGCGTGGTACTCGGCCGACGTCTGGACCCAGAGGACCGACTGGAGGAGCGGGTGCTCGGCGGCCGCTGGCGTCGCGGCGTCGCGGGCCGGGGCGGTGGCGCAGGCGGCGAGGGCCACGATCGCCACGGCGCCCAGCGGTCGGAGGCGGATCGCGGTCACGGGCGAGATTCTGACACGGAGCGGGGCGAAGCGCCAGCCCGGCCGGCGCCGCCCGGCGCTCCACGTCCTAGCCGAGCACCCGCGCCACCAGGAAGAGCGCCGCGAGCGGCACGAGGAGCGCGAACACGACGTCGAGGAGCCCCCCGGCGCGGGCCAGCTGGGGCACGGTCACGCCGCCGCTGCCGTAGACGATCGCGTTGGGCGGCGTCGCCACCGGGAGCATGAACCCGCCGCTCGCCGCCAGCCCGGCCGCCACCACCATGAGCGCCGGGTCCTCGCCGGCGCCGATCGCCAGCGCGCCGATCACGGGGAGGAACGCGGCCGCGGTCGCGGTGTTGCTGGCGAGCTCGCTCAGCCCGATCACGACCAGCGCCACCACCAGCAGAAGCGCCGGCAGCGGCCACCCCGCGAGTCCCCCCAGCGCGCCGGCCAGCCACTCCGCGAGCCCCGTCCGCTGGATCGCGTCGGCCAGCGACAGCCCGCCGCCGAAGAGCAGGAGCACGCCCCACGGAAGCCGGGCGGCGGCGGCCCAGTCGAGGAGCCGGCCCCGCTCGGGCCCGCCCGCCGGCAGGAGGAACAGGGCCACGCCGGCCGCGACCGCCACCCCGGCGTCGGCGAGGCCCGGGATCCAGCGCGCGAAGAGCGGCCCGGCGAGCCAGAGCGTGGCCGCCCCCGCGAACACGGCCGCGACCCGGCGCTCCGCGGCGGATGGCGGGCCGAGCGCGGCGCGGTCTCGCGCCACCATCTCCTCCATGCCGGGCAGGGGCTCGCGGGACAGGCGGAAGGCGACGCGCGTCAGGATCACCCAGGCGGCGGGGAGCGCCACGACGACGATCGGGACCCCGATCGCCATCCACCGGGCGAAGCCGATCCGGATCCCGTACGTCTGCTCCAGGAACGCCGCGGTCAGGGCGTTCGGGGGCGTGCCGATCAGCGTGCCGATCCCGCCGATCGAGGCGCCAAACGCGATCGCCAGCAGCAGCGCCGGCCCCAGATCGCCCGCGGCCGCGTCACGGTCCGAATGCGGACTACAGCCGGCCAGGACAAAGACCGAGATCCCGATCGGCAGCAGGAGGAGCGCGGTGGCGGTGTTGCTGAGCCCCATGCTCAGCAGCGCCGCGGTCGCCAGGAACCCGGCCACGATGCCGGGCGGCCGTGACCCGGTCCGCGATAGCAGCGAGAGCGCCAGCCGGCGGTGGAGGCCGTGCCGCTCGAGACCCAGCGCCAGCAGGAAGCCGCCCAGGAAGAGGAACACGATCGGGTGCGCGAAGGGCGCGGCGGCCTCCTCCACGGTTTCGACCCCGAGGAGCGGGAAGAGCACGATCGGCAACAGCGCGGTGGCCGGCAGCGGCAGCGGCTCGGCGATCCACCAGATGGCCATCAGCGTCCCCGTGGCCGCGGTCCGCCAGGCCGCGTCCTCCATCCCCGCGGGGGCCCCGGCCAGCAGCATCGCCGCGAAGGCCGCGGGCCCCAGCACGGCCCCGATCCGGCCCCGGCGCCCGCCCGCGAGGTCGAACGAGGCGGGAAGATCGGCCGGCGTCACCGGCGCGTCCGCCCTCCGTCCGGCAGTTCGATGGGTCGAGTCGGGATGTCGCCTCCGTACGATCCTGCGGGTGGGCGCGGCAGCGAATCGCGCGGAACGTCAGTTTCCGTACGGCGAATCCGCTCGAGCCCTTGCATTATGAAGTCAACGGAGAATTCGGATCAAGTGTTCGCTCAAAGGAAACCCGGCACGTGAGAAAGGCAGGCTCGCAATGATCACCGGTTCGGGACTGGTTCTGTTGCTCATCATGTCGATCGCGCTCTTTCCGGTATGGCCCTTCAGCCGCGCCTGGGGCTACACGCCGAGCGCGGTCACGGGGGTGCTCCTCATGGGGCTGATCGGCCTGGTACGGACCGGAGCGACGCTCTGAGTCAATCGTCCGGGTAGGAGAGGACCTTCCATCGGTCGCCGACCTGGACGACCGAGCCGAAGAGCCGCACGCCCGATCGCGGCTCGCCGTCGACCAAGAGATCCACCTCGCTCGCCTCGTGAAGACGGAAGTTCACGAAATCCTGGTCCGGCCGGACGAACCGGACGTCCAGGATCTCCACGTCGCGCCCGCCGTACTCGCGCAGGATCCGCTTGAGCCCGTCCCACGTGTCCCCCAGCTGGAGCAGCCAGACGGTCTCGAAGCTGGCGTGGATCGGCGGGTGCGCCGCCGGGAAGGCGGGGTAGAGGATCTCCCGGTACTCGCGCTCGGTCGGCAGGAGCGCCCGGAGCCCCGCTGTGTCGCGTTCGGCCAGGCCCCGCTCGATCGTCTCCAGGAGATCGTCCAGCCCGTCGGCCGCGCCGTCCAGCGCCAGCGCTTCCGCGGGCAGGGGATCGATCTGGTAGTTCCCCCGCCACTCGGGGGCTCGGGCGCGCGGGACCCCGCTCGGACGCGCCGCGGCCTCCCCGCTCGCTCCGCCCGCGTCCCCCGCGGCCGCCTCGAGCGCCGTCGCTCCGGTCTCGCCGGCGCGGCCGCACCCCGGCCCCGCCGATAGCGCGGCCAGGGCCGCCACGGCGAGCGCGGGGCGCCGGAGGGCACGCCGTCCAGCGCGCACCCCCCGGCCCGGGTTTGCCCCACGCCGAGCCATCGATCGTTCGATCAGTTCGCCGGTCCGAACCAGCGGGTCCATCCCGCCATCCAGTTGTTCGACCCGTCGAAGGCGCCCAGGTACGTGGCGCCCGGGTCCACCACGCCCGGCCCGGTGGGCGCCAGCGCGTTGCCGGCGGCGAGCGCGGGCGAGCCCGCGCCCGGCCGCAGGTCGGGGGCGGTCCCGTTGATGGGGTCGGCGAAGCTCACGTTCGCGAAAAGCGGGTTTCCGCAGAAGAACTGCTCGTCGCCGAACGCGGCGGCCACGCCCGTCGCGGTGTATTCGCCCGAGGTCCGAAACGCGATGTTCCGGTCCATGCACGAGGCCCCGTTCTGGAACGCGGGGGCCGCCAGGGCGGCGTTGCCGTGGAAGAGGATCCGGTCCAGGACCAGCTGGTCGGCCGTCGCGGCGGCCTGGGATCCGCTGCCGTCGATCACGACGCCCAGGTTCCCGAAGTTCGCCACGATCGTGTTGAAGATCCGCGGCTGGGAGTTGCGGCGGAGGTAGAGGCCGTCGTTGACCTCGTTGTTGGCCTGCTGCACCCCGGCGCCGATCCAGGTGAAGTTCCACAGGGCCGGCTGGGTGATCGGCAGGTTCCCCGAGCCGTTCCCGTCGTTGTCGCATTCCATGCCGCGGTTGGCCAGGTCGCGGTCCTGCACCGCCACACCGAACTGCACGGTGCCGTTCCAGCCGAAGTCGCAGTCGAACGCGTCGTCGTCGTTGCCGCTCGACACCAGGTGGTCGCCGTGCACCGTGCCGCCGAACCATTCGAAGCCGTCGTCGGCGATCAGATGGGTCTGGACGTGGGAGACCCGGGTGCCGGTCCCCACTCCGGACATGGTGAGGCCGTTGATCTCGTTGTCCGGCGTCACCTTCACGCCGCCGCAGAGGATGACGAAGTACTGGATGTCGCCGCTGTCGTCCGCCGGATTGTTTCCGCCGAACGGCCGGGCCACGCCCTCGGAGACCCCGGTGCCGCCGGGCAGGTTGATCGGGGCGCGGCCGTGGAGCACGATGCCGCCGGCCTGTCCGCGGGAGCACGCCGCGTCCTGGGCCGGGGCGAGGCCCGCCGCGAGCTGGGCGGCGGAGCCCGGCCGGAAGACGACCGGGCTGGCCGGGGTGCCCTGCACCACCAGGCGTCCGCTCGGCTGGTCTCCCTCCCCGCGCAGGGTCACGATCGACCCCTTGGACTCGATGTCACTGTAGATCACGGAGCCGGCGGGAATCGTGAGCGTCGCCCCGGGCTGGACCTCGAGGAAGCCCGTGATCAGGTAGGTCGAATCCGCCCGGAGCACGCGGTTGCCCACGATGTCCCCGGCGAGGGTCGCGAAGCCGCTGCCGGGAGGCGGCGGCGGGATGATGTCCTGGCCGCCGCTGTCGCTGCAGGCGAGCGGGCCGACGGCGACGAGCGCCGCCAGTCCCAGCACGTGGATGAAGCTCGATGTTCCTTTCATGCGGTCTCCTTCAAGTCGGATGGGTAAGCGGTTAGAACGAGTACGTGGCCTTGAGCGAGAACGTCCGGCCGGGCTCGTAGTGGAGCGTGGAGTCGTCGCCCAGCCGGTAGCGGATCGGCGCGTCGGTCAGGTTCGAGACCGCGGCCCTCAGGGTGACTCCCCCGGGCACCCGCTGCTCCATCGAGGCGTCGAGGGAATGGCGCGCGTCCTCGTAGATGTCGTCGTAGTCGTTCACGCCGACCTGGGTCAGTCGCTCGCCCACGCCGCTGTAGAGGAGCGACGCGCCGGTGGCCCCGGAATCGGAGTCGTAGTGGAGCGCCGCGTTCACGAGGAACGGCGACTGGTAGTACATCGGCCGCTCGGGGTTGGTGAAGATCTCCGGCAGGAGAACGTCGGGCCCCGCGGCGGCGGAGCTGCCGAAGAACACCTCGATCGGCTCGTCCTGCTCCACGTTGGACGTGGCGAGGGTGGCGTTGCCCGAGAGCACGAGACCGGGCACGGGCAGCCAGCGGCCGAGGTCGTGGCGCACGTCGAGCTCCACTCCGTAGGTCGCCGCCGAGGGCCCGTTGTACGGCTCCGGCGTCCCCACATTGTTGCCGGCGGTCGGCAGGCGGACGATCTCGATCGGGTCGTTGAAGAGCTTGTAGAACCCGCCGAAGGAGACGGTTTCGCCCAGCGTGGGGAACCACGACCACCGCAGGTCGGCGTTGTAGATCTCGCCGTTTTCGAGGAACGGGTTTCCGAGGGTGCTCTCCAGGTAGCTGTCGTAGCGGAACGGAGCCAGCTCGCGGAACTGCGGGCGCACGACCGTCCGGGCCACCGCCGCCCGCAGGGACTGCCGCTCGGCGTACTCCCACTGCAACGTCACCGTGGGGAGCGGCTCGACGGAGGAGAGCTCGGCCGAGAGCGGCGAGACGCGGGCCCCCGTGCGCGGGTCGAACGACTCGATCTCGGTCGTGTTCGTCTCCAGGCGCAGCCCGACCGTGGCCCGCAGAGCGTCCGTGAGGCCGAAGCCCAGGCTGGCGTAGGCGGCGCCGGTCGCCTCGTTCGCGTCGTACGCGTCGTTGGGCTCGGTGATCTCGGAGAACTTGATCCGGCCCGCGGCGATGCTCGCGCCGGTCATCAGCTCGGCCGGCGGCAGCACGCGGCCCTCCGGGGATGCGCCCTCGTAGGCGAAGCGGCGCGCCGAGAAGCTTCGCGTCCTGAGGGCGCCGCGAAGGCCCGTGTCGAGGGTCACCTGCCGGCCCCAGAAGTCGAACCGGGTCGACATCTTCACGCCCGCCTGGCCCATGTGGTCGGTGAGCTCGCTGAAGAACCGGCTGTTGTTCCCGGCCTCGTTGAAGACGAAGGTCCCGCCGGCGGCCTGGGCGACGTACGAGCTCTGCCGCGTGTCGGGCTCGTCGCGGAGCGCCAGAGCGTAGGAGGCGTCCCAAGTGAGGCGGCCGTCGCCCAGGAGTCCGAGCTTGTGCTCGAAGGTGGCCATGGTGTTCACGAGAGAGCGTTCCACGAACTGGAAGCGCGTGATCCGGCCGAACCCGGTCGTCGACTGGTCGAAGGGGCCGGTCACGAAGCGGGTCTCGTCCTCGGTGTTCTGGGTGAAGAACGCCTTGAAGGAGAGCCGGCTGGTGGGCGTGGGGTCGAGGGCATAGCCGGCGATGGCGCCGAGAGAGAACTCGCGCGTGCCCAGGCGGGTGTCGTAGTCGTACTGGATCCGGCCCGCCTCGAGGGACGGGTAGAACTCGTCTTGCTCGCGGGCGTTCGCGCTCTTGCCGTAGCTGAGGCCCACCAGGTAGCCGCCGGTGCGGCCGAACCAGTCGGTGCGGTCGCCGAAGGAGACCGACAGCGTCGTGTTCACGTCCTCGACGCCGACCTCGTGAGAGGTGATCCGGAAGTCCCCGTCGAGCGCGTCGTGCAGCGCGGCCCGCTCGGCCACCGTCGCGCTGGCGGCAATCCGGTCGGGGAACGCCGCGGGCAGGGAGCGCGTGCCGTCGTCGAAGCCGAGCCAGTCCAGATCCCCGCCGCGATAGGACACCCGGTCGATGCCACCCAGGTTGGAATTCAGCCCGACCCCGGACGAGACGGTGAAGAACCCGTAGTCGGGGATGTCCTTCGTCTGGATGTCGACCAGCCCGCCGGCGAAGTCTCCGGGCAGGTCGGCGGTGTAGGACTTCACGGTGAACAGGCTCTCCACCATGCTCGCCGGGAAGATGTCGAGCGGCAGCACCCGCTTCTCGGGCTCGGGGGTGGGAAGCGACACGCCGTCCAGCTGGGCGGTCGAGTACCGCTCGCCCAGGCCGCGGACGTACACGTAGCGGCCGTCCACGATCGAGGTGCCGGAGACGCGCTGGATCGCGTCCGCCGCGTTCGACGCCGGCGCCCGGCCGATCTCCTCCGCCGAGATGCCGTTGACCACGTTCGTGGTGCGTCGCTGGTGGGCGAGCGCGCCGATCACCGAGCCGCGTTCCTCGGCCGCGGAGATCGTCACCTGGATCGCATCGGCCTGGATCGCCTCGCTCTGGAGTGCGATGTCGAGCCAGTTGCCCCGGACCGGCCGGACCTGGGCGCCGGTCACCCGCTTGTCGGTGTAGCCCAGATAGACAACGGACAGGTCGTAGGTGCCGGGGGTGAGCTCCAGGCGGTAGCGGCCGTCGACGTCGGTGACGGCCCCCTGGTCGGTCCCGGCCACGGTCACCTGGGCGCCGATCAGCGGCGCGCCGGTGGCGGCATCGAAGACCTTGCCCTGGAGGACGGGGGTCTCCTGCGCGAGCAGAGAGACGGGAGCCGCGAGCGCCAGGATCGAGGCGGCGGCGCCGAACACGGAGCGGACCATGGCTTTCTCTCCTTTGCGATACCCGGTTTCGCGAGGATCTCGAATCGAACGACATCAAGGTCGGGGCGAGGCGTGGCGGGCGGATGAACGCGGTGTGAAGAATTTGTGGCGGCACCCCGGACAGTGTCCGCCGTCGAACGGCGAGCCCGCCCCGGCTCGCCGACAATGGAGGCGACGCGAACCGCGCCGTAAAGGAAAGGCCGCGCACCGAAACGAGGGAGGTGGGGACGATGGAGGTGATCCTGCTGGTCCTGCTGCTGCTCCTCCTGCTGGGGGCACTGCCGGCCTGGCCGCACAGCCGATCGTGGGGCTACTGGCCGAGCGGCCTGCTGACCCTGATCCTGGTGATCCTGATCGTGACGATACTGATCTGATGATCCGATGAATGGCGTGCGAGACGCCGGAGCTCCGCAAGGCGTTCGAGAGCCACCTCGAGGAGACGAAGGGACAGGTGGAGCGGATCGAGCGGATCTTCGAGGGGCTCGACAAGAAGCCCGGCGGCATGAAGTGCAAGGGCATGGAAGGGCTGCTCGAGGAAAGCGAAGAGCTGATCCAGGACGACCCCGATGCGGCCGCCGTGCTCGAGGCGGGTCTCATTTCGTCCGCCCAGCGGGTCGAGCACTACGAGATCGCCGCCTACGGCACCGCCGTGGAGTGGGCGAAGGTCCTGGGGCGCTCCGAAGCCGCCCGGCTCCTTCAGAAGACGCTCGCCGAGGAGTATCAGGCGAACGAGGGTCTCACCCGGCTGGCGGCGAAGGGGATCAACGAGGCCGCCGCGGCGGGCCGCGAGGAAGCCGCCCTCGCCTGATCCGGCTTGACGTGGGAGGGCGCGACGGGCATCGTTGCCGGGAGTGAAGCGTCGCGCCTTCCTCCAATCCTCCGCGCTCGGCTTCGGCGCCATCGCACTGCCGGCGCCGATCGCGCCGCCGCTTCCGCGCGGGGTGCGGCGGTGGCTCGAGCCCGACCGGGACGAGCTCGCCGCAGTGGCCCTGGGGGCCGCGCGGACGGCCGGCGCGTCCTACGCCGACGTCCGGATCAGCCGCCACCGGAATCAGTCGATCTCGACCCGCGAGCGCCGGGTGCAGTCGATGACGAACGCCGAGACCTACGGGTTCGGCGTGCGGGTGCTGGCGGGCGGCGTGTGGGGCTTCGCCGCGAGCCGCGTGGTGACGGAAGACGAGGTCGCGCGGGTAGCCCGCGAGGCGGTCGCCCAGGCGCAGCGCAACGCCCGCATCCCGCACACGCCGGTCGATCTGGCCCCGGTCGAGGCCTTCGAGGGCGCCGCCTGGACCACGCCGCACGAGGTCGATCCGTTCGAGGTCCCGATCGACCAGAAGGTCGAGTTCCTCCTCGCCATCAACGACGCCGCGCTCGGCGCCGGCGCCAGCTTCGCCAGCTCGGGCATCCAGTTCCAGCGGCAGGAACGGCTCTACGCCTCCACCGAGGGGTCCTCCATCGAGCAGACGTTCCTGCGCGTGATGGTCCCCTGGTCGGTGACCGTGGTGGACCGCGACGCGGGTACGTTCGCCGAGTGGAGCGACATCCAGACGAACGCCGGGGCGGGCTGGGAGTTCGTGGAGGCGCAGGGGTTCGAGGACCGGGTCGGCCTCGCCGCGGAGCGGGCGCGCGAGACCCTCGGCGCTCCCACGGTGGAGGAGGGCGAGATGGACCTCGTGCTCCTTCCGTCCCATCTCTGGCTCACCATCCACGAATCCGTCGGCCACCCCACCGAGCTCGACCGCGCCCTGGGCTACGAGGCCAACTACGCCGGCACCTCGTTCTGCACGCCGGACATGCTGAACGAGCTCCAGTACGCCAGCGGGATCGTCTCGTTCGAGGCCGAGAAGCAGGAGCCCCACTCCCTGGCCACGGTGGGGTGGGACGACGACGGTGTGCCGGCCGACCGGTGGCATCTGGTGAAGGACGGCGTCTTCGTCGACTACCAGACCACCCGCGACCAGGTGGCGTGGATCGCCGAGCGGACGGGCGTGAATCGCTCGCACGGCTGCTCCTACGGCGAAAACTGGTCACTGGTGCAGTTCCAGCGGATGCCGAACATCAACCTGGTCGCCGATCCCGCCGGCGGCTCCGTCGAGGATCTGATCGCGGGCGTGGAGCGCGGGATCCTGGTCGACACGCGGGGCTCGTACTCGATCGACCAGCAGCGGTACAACTTCCAGTTCTCCGGCCAGGGCACGTGGAAGATCGAGAACGGCCGGCTGGCCGGCATGCTGCGGGACGTGGCCTACCAGGCGAACACGCTCGACTTCTGGCGCTCCTGCGACGCGCTCGGCGGGCCCGCCACCTACGAGGTGTACGGCTCCTACAACGACGGGAAGGGCCAGCCGGGTCAGTCCAACGCCGTGTCCCACGGCTGTCCCGCCGCCCGCTTCCGCGGCATCCGCGTCCTCCCCACCGGCTGACGGCCGCCACGCGCGTGGCGGCCACCCCGAGCCGGGCTAGGCCTTCGTGACGTTCGCCGCCTGCGGACCCTTCGGGCCGTCGATGACCTCGAACTCGACCTTGTCGTTCTCGGCCAGGCTCTTGAAGCCGTCGCCCTGGATGGAGGAGAAATGCACGAAGACGTCCGGGCCGTTCTCCTGCTGGATGAACCCGAAGCCTTTGGCGTCGTTGAACCACTTCACGGTGCCGCTGAGTCGGTCCGACATGGATTTGTCCGCTCCTTGCATCTGCGGTGGTGGGTGGGAAGCGGGTCGAGTGTAGGGGTCTACGCTTTCCGAAGTCAAGCCGGGGCGGGCGGCCCTCGCTTGACGGCGGAGGCGGTGCCCCTACGTTGGGGGACGTGTCGCTCACAGGGGACGGATCCGGATCCGACCTCGACCTCGAGGAGGTCGACGCGTTCGCCGAGGCGGCCCACGCGGGCCAGACCCGCCGGTCCGGCGAGCCGTACATCGGCCATCCACGGGCGGTGCGGGCGATCCTGGAGGAGGAGTTCCCCGAGCCGGTGGACGAAGAGACCCTGGCCGTGGCGCTGCTGCACGACGTGCTCGAGGACTGCGACGTCCACCCCACCATCCTGCTCGAGCGCTACGGGCGCGGCGTCCAGGAGGGGGTGACGCTGCTGTCCTGGAACATCCGGGCGCTCGAGCTGGAGCGGGACGCGCGGATCTACTGGTCCGGCATCCGTCGCGGGCCGCGCGCGGTCCGGCTGGTGAAGGCGGCCGATCGGCTCCACAACCTGCGCGAGACGATCGCCACCGGGCACGACGGGATGCGGCGGAAGTACGCCGAGGATACGCCGGAGCACCTCCTGCCCATCCTGCGGGAGGCGGGGGAGACGTGGTTCGTCGAGCGGCTGGAGGCCGCGCTGACGGATCTGGATTCGGGCTGAGACACGAGGAGGGGCCGTGCCGATCCTGACGGAAGAGGAGGCCCGCCGCGTCGTCGGTCGGGTGCTCGACGCGGCCCGCGCGGACGCGGTCGAGGTGAGCGTGGGCTCGCGCGACGGCGGAAACACGCGCTTCGCCAACAACGGAGTGACGACCGCCGGCCAGGTGACCGACGTCACGGTCGCCGTGACCGCGTCCTTCGGCACCCGGAGCGGGGCGGCGACGACCAACGGCCTGGACGACGACGGGCTGGTGGAGGTGGTTCGGCGCGCCGAGGCGGCGGCCCGGCTGGCCCCCGAGGACCCCGAGCACGTGGAGCCGCTGGAGCCGGTCGACTACCCGGAGATCGAAGCTTTCCATCCGGCCACCGCCGGGTTCGGGCCCGCCGAGCGCGCCGAGGTCGCCGCCGCGGCGATCGGAGAAGCTGTGGCGCGGGAGGCCGTCGTCGCGGGGTTCCTGGAGAGCTGGAGCCAGGGCCTGGCCACGGCCAACTCGGCCGGCCTGTTCGGCTACCACCCCCAGACCTGGCTCGAATACACGAACACGGTGCGGACGCCGGACGGCGCCGGCTCGGGATGGGCCGGCGTGCGGCTCCACGACGCGGCGGGCCTCGACGCGGCGGCGCGGGCCCGGATCGCGGCCGAGAAGGCGATCGCCTCGCGCGACCCGAGGCCGCTCGAGCCCGGCGACTGGCCGGTGATCCTGGAGCCGGCCGCGGTGGCCGTGATGGCGGGCGCGCTGGTCGGGCAGATGGACGCCCGGCGGGCGATGGAGGGCCGCTCCTATCTGTCGGCCCCCGGCGGCGGCACGCGGCTCGGCGAGACCCTGCTGGCCCCCTCGATCACGATCGAGACCGACCCCGCGCACGCGGTCGCGCCGGGGCGCGCGTGGGCGAGCCAGCAGCTGCCCGCACGCCGGACGGTCTGGTTCCGCGAAGGGACAGTCGACGCGCTCCAGTTCGACCGGCACTGGGCCCGCGAGCAGGGCGAGGCGCCGCTGCCGACCTCCACCAACCTTATCCTCCACGGCGGCGAGGGCTCGCTCGAGGACCTGATCCGCGGGACCGCTCGGGCCGTGCTGGTCACCCGCTTCTGGTACATCCGCTCGCTCAATCCCCGTGACCTGACCCTGACCGGCCTCACGCGGGACGGCACGTTCCTCGTCGAGGACGGCCGGATCGCGCACGCGGTCAACAACTTCCGCTGGAACGAGTCGCCCGTTCGCCTGTTCGCGGCGGCGGAGGCGATGTCCCGATCCGAGCGGGTGTCCGACGAGGACTGGGGGGTCGTACCGTCGTTCGTGCCCGCGCTCCGGGCCTCCTCCTTCCACTTCTCGAGCGTCAGCCAGGCCGTCTGAGCCGGCGGGCGCGGATGCGCACCGGCACCCGGCTCGTCCTGCTCTTCGTGGTGCTGGGGGCCGCGGCGCTGGCCGCTTTCCGCCTCTACGGCGACCGCGTGGTGGCCGAGCGCGCGGTCCAGTCGCCGCTCGCCGCCGCCCACGAGGCGGTCCAGGCGGACAACACGGTGGTGGGCACCCTGGGGGGGATCCGGGCGGTCACGCTCCGCGAGATGCAGCCGGTGGGGGAGGGCGACTCCGCGGTGGCCCTGGTGGCGCGGGTGGTCGGGACGCGCGGGACGGGCGATCTCTACGCCGACGTGGAACGGGAGGGCCGGCGGTGGCGTGTGGTGCGGGCCCGGGTGGTGACGCCCGACGGCGCCGTGCTGCCGATCGCCGGGCCCGGCGCGCCGGCCCTGGCGCCGCCGTGAGTAAGACGTCGGACGGCCCCGCCGTGGCGGCCGCCGATAGACTCCGGCTTCCATGGCCGCGACCGACACCACCGTAGAGGAGTTCCGGGAGCTCGAGGATCCGGAAGCCGCCGCCCGTGCGGCCGGCCTCCGGTACGTCTCCGACGAGGACCCGGGCCTGACCCGCCGCCGCCGGGGCACCGGCTGGAGCTACTACCCCCCCGACGACACGCGGATCACCGACCTCGAAGAGCGCGACCGGCTGAACGCGCTCGCGGTCCCGCCCGCCTGGACCGACGTCTGGATCTGTCCGCGGCCCGACGGCCACATCCAGGCCACCGGACGCGACGATCGGGGCCGGAAGCAGTACCGCTATCATCCCGACTGGAGGGCCGTTCGCGACCTGGCGAAGTTCGCGCGCATGGTTCCGTTCGGGCAGGCTCTGCCGCGGATCCGCCGCCGCACCGCCGCCCACCTGCGGAAGGAGGGGCTGCCGCGCGAGAAGGTGCTCGCGGCGGTGATCCGGCTCCTCGAGCGGTCGCTGATCCGGGTCGGGAACTCGGAGTACACGAACGCGAACGGCTCCTACGGCCTCACCACCCTGCGCGACCGCCACGTCGACTTCCGCGGGTCGCGCGTGCGGTTCGAGTTCCGCGGCAAGGGCGGAAAGCAGCTCTTCGTGGAGCTCGAGGACCCGCGCCTGGCTCGAATCGTCCGGCAGTGCCGGGACGTGCCCGGATACGACCTCTTCCAGTACTACGACGAGAACGGGGAGCGCCGCACCGTGGGCTCCGGCGACGTGAACCAGTACCTCCGGGAGATCGCCGGCGAGGAGTTCAGCGCCAAGGACTTCCGCACCTGGGCCGGCACCCTTCACGCCGCCTTGGCGCTCCAGGAGTGCGGGCCGTGCAGCGACGAGCCCGAGGCGAAGCGGAGGGTCGGGGAGTCGATCGAGAAGGTGGCCGAGCGGCTCGGCAACACCCCGGCCGTCTGCCGGGCGTGCTACGTCCATCCGGCCGTGATCGAGTGCTACCTGGACGGCACGCTCGCGGACCGGATGGGGTCCGGGGCGGGCGGCCCGGCGCGACCCGCGAAGGTGCGCGGGCTGTCGGCGGAGGAGAGCGCCGTGCTGGCGCTGCTGGGAGCCTGAGGTCGACCACATAGCGCGTTATTCATTGTCAATTCTCCTACAGACGACGCGCCGCGTCCGGTCTAGACTGGAGGAGTCGCGGGGTGACCCGCAGAGAGATGCGAACCTCGGAATGGAGGCATCAGATGGCGCAGGAGCAGAGAGAGCACGACCGCAACCCCGGCGGCGGCACCAAGGACCCCGGTCGTCAGGGCGAGCAGGGCAAGGAGCGGAAGACCGATCAGAACAATCCGGAGCAGGGCCGCGAGGAGCGGATCCCCCGGCAGCCGCAGCCGACCGAATAGCGGACTTCGACGGCCCCGCGAGGTCGCGGGGTTCGAGGGCGGAGCGGGATTCCCGCTCCGCCCTCTTCTTTTTTCAGCCGTGGACGATCAGACGTACCAGGTGACGACCGCGTACCGCTCCCCGTGGGTGACCGGGGTGACGGAGTGCAGGATGGCCGGCGGAACCTTCCGAGGTTTTCCGTGTACTCCCTTCCGTGTCGAGGCGCTGGCCCCTCGATCGGCATGCGAAAAACGTGGTCTTCCAGGTTGTCGGAAGATCCTCGGCGGGCTATGCTTGAGTCAGCGGTCGGTCGTCCTCTGGAGGGGACGACCGGTGTCCACCCGCGGGGGCGATCGGCCCGGACCCACGGTCCTTTTTCATAGAGGAAGCTGGAACGGTCCGTCGGTTGCATAGCAATAAGGGAGGAAGAGGAGATCCTTCGCTCTTTCCACTCGGACAGAAAGAGGATGAATCCATGACCGTCACGATGGAAACGATCGACGCCGCTCGGATGCTCTCATCGTTGCCGGTCACCGCCCGCGAGGCCCTCTCCGCGTCCGCGCGCGAGATCGAATTCTCTGCCGGCGAGCGTCTCATCCCCCTGGGGCAGGCGCCCCAGCGGCTCATCATCCTGACCGACGGGCTCGTGAAGCTGGTCGGCGTCTCGGCCAACGGCCACGAGCGGATTCTCAGCGTGCACCGCCCGGGCGACCTGGTCGGCCCGAGCGTGTTGCTCGACGGCCTCCAGCAGGACTACGAGGCGACCGCCATGAGCGCGGGCCGCGGGCTGGCGGTGAGCCGCCGCGATCTCCTGATCCTCAGCCGTTCTCATCCCTCCATCATCCTGCTGCTGGCGAAGGAAGTGTCGCGCCTGCTGTCGACCATGACCGGCCGGATGATGGCGGCCACCTCGTCCGAGGTGCCGGTGCGGCTGAGCCAGCTTCTGCTCGATTTCGCCGACGGCCGTCAGGACGCCGCCACCGGTTTCGTGCCGCTGTCGTATCCGCTCACCCACGAGGCCATGGCCCAGATCGTAGGCGCCAGCCGGCCGCACACGTCGACCGTGCTGCGCGACCTCGAGGAACACGGCGCGGTCCGGCGGAAGAGCCGGAACGGCCTCCTCGTGCGTCCCAGCCGGCTGCGCGTGATCATCGATCAGGGTGAGCTGACCGAAGTCCCGCTCCTCGAGGACGCGTCCAACCGGATGCGGCCCGACGTGATGGCGGCGCTGAGCCTCTAGCCCGCAAGGCTTTTGCGGGGCGCGGCCTCCACCGCGCTTCGATTCTGACCGAGACCGGGTATAGAGACGGATACATGTGCACCGGCCGTCCAGACGGTAACGTGGTGCCCTTGATCCGCTCACCGCAGGAGATCTCGGACCGATGATCGATCCCGCCGCGCTCGACCCGATCGCTTCCCTCGACGAGGTGCCCTCCGACGCCCGGCGGGCGCTCGCCGAGCGACTCCGGGAGGTGACGTTCGCCCGGGACGAGCGGCTCGTCCCGCTGCTCCAGACGCCGTCCCGGATCATGTTCGTGACCGACGGGCTGGCCAAGGTGGTGGGCGTGTCGGCGAACGGGACCGAGCGGATCGTCTACGTGTTTCGCCCCGGCGACATCACGGGGTCGCGCCTCCTGCTGGACGAGAGTCCCGGGGAAGCGTTCGAGATCGTGGCGATGACGGAGGTGCGGGCGCTCGCCATCGGGAAGGCGGACTTCCTGGCCGTCGGAGAGCGGCACCCCGAAGTGCTGATGGCCGTCACCCGGGCCTTCACCCGCCGGTTGCAGGACCAGACCGCCCGGATGCTGGCGGCCATGTCGTCGGAGGTGCCCGTCCGGCTGAGCCAGCTCCTGCTCGACTTCGTCGACGGGACGCGCCGCCGGACCGAGGAGATGGTGCCGCTCTCATATCCCCTCACGCACGAGGCGATGGCCCAGATCATCGGGGCCAGCCGGCCCCACACCTCCACCGTCCTGCGGGACCTCGAGGAGCACGGCGCGGTCCGCCGGAAGAGCCCGAAGGGCCTGCTGGTCCGTCCCTCCGCCCTCCTGGACATCGCCGAGCGCGGCTCGCTCAACGAGCCGGCCTGATCGCCGCCCCGGGCGGGGCGGATCCCCCTACGAGGGCCAGAAGATCGGGATGAAGACGGTCGCGGTGATCAGCAGCAGCAGGTTCAACGGACCCCCCACCTTCACGTAGTCCGAGAAGCGGTACCCGCCGGGGCCGTAGATCAGCGTGTTGGTCTGGTAGCCGATGGGCGTCATGAACTCGGCCGAGGCGCCGAACATGACCGCCACCAGGAGGGCGTACGGGTTCATGCCGAGGTCCTCCGCGGTCAGGAGCGCGATGGGCGTCAGGACGACCGCGGTGGCGTTGTTCGACATGATCGACGTCATGAGCGAGGTCATCAGGTAGAGCCCCCCGACTACGGCCCGCGGGCCCAGCGGCCCGAACACTTCTGCCACGCCGTGCCCCAGCCATTCGGCGGCCCCCGTCTCGTCCATGGCGACCCCGAGGGGGATCGCGCCGGCGAGCAGGAACACCACCCGCCAGTCGAGTTCCTCGTATATCTCCTCCAGGCGCACGCAGCCGAGGAAGACCATCAGGGTGACTCCGGTCAGCGCGGCCGGCATGATTCCCACCAGCTCGGTGCCCGCGGCCACCACCACGGAGACGAGGATCAGCACCGCCACCAGGGCTCGCGGGCGCGGGCCCACGGGAGGACGCACCTCTCCCAGCGGCACGAACCCCTCCGCGTCGGCCAGCGCCTCGAGCGCCTCGGCCGTGCCGTGGACGAGCAGCAGGTCCCCCCGCTCGAGCCGCACGTCCGCCAGCCGCCCGCGCACGGTGCGGCCGTGGTGCTGGACGGCGAGCACCGTGGCGTCGTAGAGCTGCTGGAAGCGGGTTTCCTTCAGCGTCCGTCCGACCAAGGGAGACGTCGGTCCCACCAGGAGCTCGCCCAGCTTGGCGCCTTCCTCCAGCCGTCCGGCCCGGGCGCCGCTCGGCGCCGCGGGGGTCTCCAGCCTCTCCTTGCGGGCCAGCTCGAGCAGGCTCTGGGGGTCCCCCTGGGCGTAGAGCAGGTCCCCGGGCGTGACCCGGCGATTGGCCACCGGTCCCCACACGGCGCGGTCCCCTCGCTGGAGCCCCACGATCGAGACACCGTGCTCCTCGCCCCAGCGGACTTCGGCGAACGTGCGTCCGGCCGACGGCGTGCTCGCGGTCACGCGCAGCTCGGTCATGAACTCGCGGACGTCGTACTTGCCGGCCAGGTCCGCCTGCCCGGCCCGGCGCGGCAGGAGCGCCCGGCCGACCGTCATCAGGTAGAGGAGGCCGATGCCCACGTAGATCAACCCCAGCGGCGTGATCGAGAACATCGACAGTTCGTCGAATCCGCGGCTGCGCGCCATGCCGTAGACGATCAGGTTGGTCGACGTCCCGATCAGGCTCACGGTCCCGCCCAGGATGGCGGCGTAGGACAGCGGGATCAGGTAGATCGAAGGGGGCTCGTCCGCCTGCTTGGCCACGGCGAGGAAGATCGGCAGGAAGACCACGACCACCGCGGTGTTGTTCAGGAACGGCGAGATGCCCGCGACCACGATGCACAGCACCACCAGCCGCCGGCGCCGACCCCCGAGCGGCGCATCCTGGGCCCAGCGGCCGAGCGTGGCCACCGCCCCGGTCTTCACCAGCCCGAGCGAGAGGACCAGCATGGCCGCGACCGTGATGGTGGCTACGTTGCTGAACCCCGAGACGGCATCGGCCGGCGACAGCACGCCCCCCAGCCACAGGGCCACCGGAATGCCGATCGCCACCTGGTCCACCGGGAAGCGCTCGCTCACGAAGAGCGCGAGCGCGAGCGCGATGACGGCGAAGACGTAGGCGATCTCCCAGGTCATGCGGCGCTCGCGGGCTGGGGTGGGGGATTGGGCCGGAGCAATATAGTCCCTGGCATCGCGCACGCAGGGGAGACCCGACCCGGCGTGCCGCCGCGGAGCCCCGGCGCGCGGCCGCTCGCGGGGCGACCGCGATCGATCCGCGGTAGCTCTACACCGAGCTGCCGGAGAGATGACCGGGGCCGGGGGACCGGCCGCCCATCCGGACCTCGACGTCCACGCCGTCCGAGAAGTGGACCACCGCGGCGGCCTCCGGTCGGGGGATCCCGGCCGCCGCCAGCAGGTCTTCGCGCCCGAGCCGGGCCTCCGCCGCCCGCAGGGGGTAGGGGGTGTGGCGTACCCGGACGGGGCGGACCGTCGCACCCTTTACCACAAACAGAGTGTAGCGCTCGATCAGGAACTCCTCCAGCGATCCCAGCGTCGCCTGCCCGGCCGGCTCGCCGGTCCGGTAGTCGACCTCGATCCCCGGCGCCGCCCGCGTCCGCCGGCGCGAGCGGTAGTGGACCCATCCGTCCTCCCGCCGTCGGGACATCTCGGCCGCGTGGTACGGCAGGCCATAGCGGAGCCGCGCCCCCGCCACCGCCAGCCGGGACTGCGCTTCCAGCGAGAAGAACCAGACCCCCGGCTCCCCGGCGGGAGACCGCACGTAGGTGCGGGCGTTGGTTTCCAGGAAGTCGAGCCCCAGCGCCCGCGGCGCGAACGGCAGGCGGGCCCCCCGCACCTCGAACGCCACCAGCGCGACCCACGCTCGCCCCTGGTGGAGGTCGAGCGACAGGGCCGCGGGCACGGCGGGACGTACCGCCTCCGGCGGGAGCGACCAGTGGAGGAACAGAAGGTCGCGCCAGCTCTGGAGCCCCTCCAGGCGGCCGGCCGCGCCCGACCCCGTCCCGGTGATCCCGCCCGCTCGCATGCCTTCACGATAGTCGGGCGCTCGCCCGGAAGCGCGCGGTATCTTGCCGCGCGATGGCCAAAGCCGATTCTGCCGCGACCCCCGCCGCCCGGACGGGCGGTTCGCGCCTCCGCCACCTGACCGAGGAGCTCCACGCGCTCGAGGAGCGGCTCCGCCAAGGGGGCGGCGAGGAGCGGGCCGCCCGCCAGCACGAGCAGGGCAAGCTCACCGCCCGCGAGCGGGTCGATCTCCTTCGCGACCCCGGCACCCGATTCCTCGAGATCGGCCTCCTCGTGGCCCACGACCGCTACGACGAAGGGGCCCCCGCGGCCGGAGTGGTGACCGGGCTCGTGACGGTGGCGGGCCGCCCGGCGGCGGTGGTGGCCAACGACGCCACGGTGAAGGCGGGCGCCTGGTGGCCCGAGACGATCGCCAAGATCCTCCGCGCGCAGGAGGTCGCGATGCGCTGCCGGATCCCGATCGTCTACCTGGTCGACTCCGCCGGCGTGAACCTTCCCTATCAGGAGGGGGTCTTCCCGGGGCAGTACGGCGCCAGCCGGATCTTCTACTACAACTCGATCATGCGGCGCTATCTGAGGGTGCCGCAGATCGCCGCGGTGATGGGCCAGTGCATCGCCGGCGGGGCGTACCTGCCCGCCCTCTCGGACGTGATCCTCATGGTCGAGGGCACCTCGTTCATGGGGCTCGGCGGGCCGAACCTGGTGAAGGGCGCGACCGGCCAGTCGGTGGACGCCGAGGAGCTGGGGGGCGCGCGCGTCCACACCGAGGTCTCGGGCGTGGCGCACTACCGGGTACCGGACGACCCGGCGTGCCTCGAGCGGATCCGCGAGCTCGTGGCCGAGCTTCCCTACGCGCCGCCGGCGGGCTTCGAGCGCGACCGCAACGCAGTCCCCGGCCGCGAGCCCTCCGAGCTCTACGACCTCCTGCCCCCCGACCACCGCCAGCCCTACGACATGACCGAGGTCCTCAACTGCCTGCTCGACAAGGGGCGATGGGACTGGTTCCAGAAGGATCGGGCGCCCGAGATGATCACACTCACCGCGCGGCTCCAGGGGATGCCCATCGGCGTGATCGCGAACGCCCGCGGCATGTTCCCGCGCGAGGGCGAGCCGTCCCGCTTCGGAGGGATCGTCTACACGGAGAGCGCCGAGAAGGTGGCCTACTTCCTCGAGAACCTGGACCGGCAGGGGATCCCGATGCTGTTCGTCCAGGACGTGTCCGGCTTCATGGTCGGACCGGAAGCCGAGCACAGCGGAATCATCCGGGCCGGCGCGCGGTTCGTCGAGGCGATGGCGACCGCCATCGTGCCGAAGATCGTCCTCACCGTGAACCACGCCTCCGGCGCCGGATACTACGCCATGGCTGGCCAGGGGTTCGACCCCGACTTCGCGTTCACTCTCCCCACGGGGCGGATGGGGGTGATGGAGGGCGAGAGCGCCGTGCGCGCGGTGTTCGGACGTCAGCTGGACGAGCTGGAGGCGAAGGGCGAGCCGCCGGACGCCGAGCTCGAGAGCCGGATGCGGGCGGTGCGGGAGGACTACGAGAAGTGGCTCGACGCCCGCTACGCGGCGGCGCGCGGCTTCGTCGACGCGGTGATCGAGCCCGAGCGGGCCCGCCAGCGGATCGGAGCGGCGCTCTGGGCCTCGCTCCACAACCCGGGACCCCACCTGGGGCCGTTCGTCCTGCCGCCGGGCGCGGCGGGCGGCTGAGCCCGTCCGCGCGACCCGGTTGGAGGGCCGGCGTCGGCCGGCTCGCCGACCCCAAGATCTCGCTCGCCTCGATGGCTTCGATCCTGCTCGGGACGGCGGCGGCCGCGTCGGTCGGACCTGTCCACCCCGGCTGGCTCGCGCTCACCGTGCTCGGGATCTTCGCGCGGGAGGTGGCGTCGATACCGAGCTGGCGCCGTAGGGCTCCGCCCGCGCCGGGGCGTTGACCCGCGCCCCCGGGGACGCG
>DATLFF010000029.1:0-2322 GCA_035524915.1 Gemmatimonadota bacterium
TCAACTTCACGTACCGCTACGTCCCCGCGGTCCGGCGGGTCCAGGAGCTGATCCAGGAGGGCTTCCTCGGCCAGCCCCTGTTCGTCAACGCCCAGTGGTTCCAGCAGCTCTACGTCGACCCGGACCTGCCCACGGTGTGGCGCCTGGACCGCGAGGAGGCCGGCACCGGGGTCCTGGGCGACCTGGGCAGCCACCTCGTGGACCTCCTGAGCTGGTGGCTCGGGCCGCTTCGTCGGGTCGCGGCCGGCCTCCAGACCTACCCGCCCCGGCGGCGCCGGCCCGGCGGCGGGCAGGGCACGGCCGCGGTCGAGCTCGACACCACCTGCTCGTTCCTCGCCGAGCTGCCCGACGGGCTGACCGCCACCTGCCAGGTGAGCCAGACCGCCGCGTGCCGGGCCAACTTCCAGCACGTGGAGATCTACGGCTCGGAGGGGTGCCTGATCTACGAGCTGGAGTGGAGCGGACCCGACTGGATGCTGGGAGGGCTGCGCGGCGGCCGGCGCGACGGCCTCCTGGAGCCGATGGAGATCCCCGCCCGCCTCACCGCGGAGCTCGGGCCGCTTCCCCGGGCTCCGATCACCGACTTCCTGCCCAATCGGGCCAACTGCGTCCGGGACTTCATCGACGCCATCGTCGGCGGCGCGTCCCGTCCCCCCGACTTCGTGGACGGGCTGCGCGCCCAGTGCGCCGTCGATGCGGTGGCGTCTGCGGCCCGGCGCCGGGAGTGGGTCGAGGTGCCCGCCATCGAGTCACCGGACCGGGTCTCATGCTGAGCAGCGCTCGTCGGGCCGCGAGCGCGGTGATCGCCCTCCTGGGCCTGGGGTGGCGTTTCTGGCGCTCGGACCCGGCCTCGCGGCCGCGGGCGCTCCGCGAGACCCTGGAGCGCTTGGGGGGGACGTTTCTCAAGTTCGGGCAGGTCCTGGCGTTGCGACCCGACGTTCTGCCCCGGCCGTATTGCCTCGAGCTGTTCCGCCTCCTCGACCGCGTGCCCCCGTTCCGCTACGAGGAGGTCCGGTCGATCGTCCGGCAGGAGCTCGGGGCCCCGCCCGAGGACGTGTTCGCCGCCTTCGACGTGGAGCCGCTGGCCTCGGCCTCCTTCGGCCAGGTCCATCGCGCCCGGCTCCCGGACGGGCGGTGGGCGGCGGTGAAGGTCCAGCGGCCGGGGATCGGGAGCGTGGTCGCGAGGGACCTCACGCTGCTCGGCGCCATCGCCGCCGTCCTCGACGGCCTCGGCGTCACCGGCCTCCAGAAGCTGCGTCCGACGGTGCGGGAGTTCGCCCGGTGGACGAAGGAGGAGCTGGACTACACGGTCGAGGCGCGCCACAACCAGGCGCTGTACGAGGCGTCGCTCGGACACCCGAACCAGCGGATGCCGGAGCCCTTCTGGGAGTACTCGTCCAGGCGGGTCCTCACGAACGAGTTGCTGGACGGCGTGGCGGTCACCGAGGTACTGGAGGCCGTCTACCGGGACGACGGGGTCGCTCTCGAGGGGCCGCGCCAGCGCGGCGTGGACCTCGAGCGGGTCTGCGCGCACCTGTGGAACAACCTGGGGGAGCAGGTCTACGTCGAGGGCGTCTTCCACGCGGACCCGCACCCGGCGAACCTCCTGATCCTCGACGACGACGTGATCGGCTACGTCGACTTCGGGATCGTCGGGAGGATCTCGCCTGCGATGCGGTCGAAGCTCGAGAGGATGGTGCGGGCGAGCTCCGCCGGCGACCTCGAGAGCGCCGCCGACACGTTCCTCGAGATCGCGGCTCCCACGGCGAGGACGATCCCGGCCCGGTTCCGCAGGGACTACTGCAACGAGGTCGGGAAGTGGCTGGAGGCGGCCTCCGACCCCCGGGCGGCGTTCGCCGAGCGCAGCTTCGCGGCTCTCCTCCGCATCAGCCTCCAGCTCGCCCGGACCCATTCGCTGCGGAGCGCGCCGGAGATCCTGACCTACTTCCGCGCGGTGATGACCATCGACAGCATCTCGCTGCAGCTCGCGCCGGCGTTAGATTCGAACGAGCAGGCACGCCGCTTCTTCCGCCGGCTGGCACGGAGGGACCGCGAGCAGGGGGGGAGCTCGGAGGTGAGGACCCCCGAGGAGCTGATCGAGGCGGTGGCCCACCTCGGCCGGTTCCTGGTCGGGCTCCCCGCGAGGGCCGAGGCCGCCGCGGAGGTCTGGCGCCAGGACCGCCGCCGGGCCATGCTCCGGGAGGAGCTGGCCGACGAACGTCGGGCGGCCGCCGCCCGGCGAGCGCGGGTGGTGGTCGGGGGCGCGATCACCGTGAGCGCGGCCCTTCTCGCGGCGGCTCTCTCCCGGCCGGCGCTCCCTCC
>DATLFF010000030.1:0-12602 GCA_035524915.1 Gemmatimonadota bacterium
GGAGACGGCGCTTCCCCCCGAAGAGGCCATTCGTCGTCTCCGACCCGGCGGATCGCTCTTCGAGCCCGCGGACGATTCCGCGTGAGGGTCGGCCTCCTCGCCGACGACGGGAGCGCGGGATGAGCGGGGAGATGCGCCGGCCGGGAGAGTGGATCCTCGTCCTCGACTTCGGGAGCCAGTTCACCCAGCTGATCGCGCGGCGCATCCGCGAGCTGCGCGTCTACTGCGAGATCCACCCCTTCGACCTGGACCCGGAAAAGATCCGCCAGTGGGATCCGGCCGGCGTGATCCTCTCGGGCGGCCCCTCCAGCGTCTACGACGACGGCGCCCCGCACCCCGACCCCGCGCTCTACGCCGAGCGCGCCCCGCTCCTCGGCATCTGCTACGGCATGCAGCTCCTGGCGCTCTCCGAGGGGGCGAAAGTCGAGCCGGCGAAGACCCGCGAGTACGGCCGGGCGGTGCTCCGGATCGAGAACCCGCTGGGGCCGCTGGCCGGCTTCGAGCCCGGCGAGCGGATCACGGTGTGGGCCAGCCACGGCGACCGGATCGAGACCGTCCCGCACGGCTATCTCCTGTCCGGGCGATCGACCGACGATACCATCGCCGCCTTCGGCAACCCGGAGACCCGCCGCTACGGGGTGCAGTTCCATCCCGAGGTGGCCCACACCGAACGGGGCGAGGAGATTCTCGCCAACTTCGTGTTCGACGTCTGCGGCTGCGCGCCGACGTGGACGATGGCGTCGTTCGTCGAGCGCTCGGTGGCGGCGATCCGCGAGCGGGTGGGGGAGGGCCGGGCGGTGTGCGGCCTGTCGGGGGGCGTGGATTCGGCCGTGGCGGCGGCGCTCGTCCATCGCGCGATCGGCGACCGCCTCACGTGCATCTTCGTCGACACGGGCGTCCTGCGGAAGGCGGAGCGGGAACAGGTCGAGCGCACCTTCCGCGCGCACCTGCACTGGCGGCTCGAGGTGGTGGACGCGGCGGGCCCGTTCCTGGCCGACCTGGCCGGCGTGACGGACCCGGAGGAGAAGCGCCGCCGGATCGGCCACCGCTTCATCGAGGTGTTCGAGGAGGCCGCCGACCGGCTGGGAGAGGTGGACTTCCTCGTCCAGGGGACGCTCTACCCGGACGTGATCGAGTCGATCTCCGTGCGCGGCCCCTCCGCCGTGATCAAGACCCACCACAACGTGGGCGGCCTGCCCGAGCGGATGCGGCTCGAGGTGGTGGAGCCCCTCCGCGAGCTGTTCAAGGACGAGGTGCGGCAGGTCGGGCGCGAGCTCGGCCTGCCGGAGGAGATGCTCGATCGGCATCCGTTCCCGGGACCCGGACTGGCGATCCGCGTGCTCGGAGAGGTGACCCCCGAACGGCTGGAGGTGCTCCGCGAGGTGGACGCGATCTACCTCCAGGAGATCCGCGCGGAGGGGCTCTACGACGACATCTGGCAGGCGTTCGCGGTGCTCCTGCCGGTGCGGTCAGTCGGCGTGATGGGAGATCACCGCACCTACGAAAGCGTCGTGGCGCTGCGCGCCGTGACCTCGCGCGACGGGATGACCGCGGACTGGTATCCGTTCCCGCACGAGTTCCTGGCCCGGGTGGCGAACCGGATCATCAACGAGGTCCGCGGCGTCAACCGCGTGACCTACGACGTCTCGAGCAAGCCGCCGGCCACGATCGAGTGGGAGTAGTTCGCGGGGTCGACCGGCCGGGAGGCGGTCGTGTCCGGAGCGACGTCGGAAGCGGTTGTGTCCGGAGCAGTACCGGGAGCGGCTGCTTCCGGCGTGTCGGCCGGCGCGGGGTCGGCGGCGCCCGGGCGCGGCTGGAGGCCCTGGGGGCCGTAGCGGACGGGTTCGTCTTCGGGCCGCGTGGTCGGGAAGCGGCCCGCGTCGGCCCCGCTCCGGACCCGCTCCAGCATGAGGGAGTCCAGCTGGGCTCCCACGCGACGGTAGATGGGGGCCATTCGGTCGTCGTCGGCGCCGTGCGCCTCGACAAACCGGAGAAGATCCTCGGCCGTCACGCCGTGCCGCGCGAGGATCTCGGAGCGGCGCACGCGCAGCGCGGCCGTGTCCGGAAGGGTCTCGGCGCGGGCGGCGGAGAGCTCCTCCAGCACCTGAGTGAACGTCCCGGTCGGAATGGTGGCCCGACTGGAGCGCGGGGCGTCGATGTCGCGGGCGCAGCCGAGGGCGAGCGCGGCGGTGAAGAGAGCGGCCAGCGGGAGCGGGGGACGTCGCATGGCCGGCGAAGATCGCTCCGCCCCCGGGGGGCCGCCACCGGCGCGCGCTGGTCCCCGGTTCCGGGCGTTTCTACCTTCAGCGGCATGACCCGGACAGCCGCCCGAATCTGCGGGGGTGCAGCCGCGGGGCTCGCCCTGATGGCTGCGTTCCCTCCCTCCTGTCTCGGAGTCCAGGCCGCCGAGCGCCGGGCGGCGGACCTCTACCACCTGGCTCGCGAGGCCCGCTTCCAGGGGGACGAGGCCCAGGCGGCCCGCTGGCTGGAGGAGGCGACGCTCCTGGACGAGGACGCCGTGCTCCCGCGACTGGAGTGGGCCGACGTCCTCCTGTTCCTGGGCCGGCCGGAGGAGGTGCCGGGGGCGCTCGACCCGATCGCCGCGCGGGTGGAGTCGCGGGCCGACTCGGCGCCGGGCGAAGCGGCGAGCTTCTGGCGCCTTCAGGCGGGGGCCCGGCTCCGGGTGGGGGACCGCGAGGAGGCCACCCGGCTCTACGAGCGGGCCGCGGCCCACGCCCCCTGGGACTGGGGCCTGCGGGCCCAGCTGGTCGGGCTCCACCGCCTCGGCGGGAACCGGGTGGCCGAGGCCGAGCACCTGAGCGTCCTGGCGGTGATGGCGCCGGAGAGCCCGGACGTGCGCTACGAGCTGGGCCGCGCCCTGCTGGAGCTCGAACGCTGGCGCGAGGCGGAGGACGCCTTGCGCGCGGCCATCGCGCTGGGCGGATCCACGCGGGTGTGGGAGGCGCTGGGCGACCTGCTCCTCGCGACCGGCCGGCCGAGCCAGGCGGTCACCGCCTACGAGCGGGCCCACGACCTGCCCGGCGCGAGCGAGGCACTGGCGGAGAAGATCGAGCGCGCCCGGGCCAAGCGGCGATGACCCCGCACCTGCTAGCCGCGATCGCGCTGGCCGCGCTGGCCGTGACCGGCTGCGCGACGAGCCTCGCCGAGCGGGCGCGGCGGGCGGCCGAGGGGGGGGCGGACCCGGAGCCCCTGGTGGCGGCGCTCCGCCAAGCCCACGCCGAGGTCGACGCCACCAAGCGCATCTTCGGCGTGACGCTGATCGAGGGCCGTCGCCGCTTCGGAGGCGAAGGGGCCATGGTCTACACCGCCGATCCCCGCCGGCTCCGCGCCGACGTGTTCGGACCCCACGACACGCCCGTCCTCCACGTCCGCCTGAAGGACGACTCGTTGACCGTGGTCCTGCCCCGCGAGGGAGAGACCCTCTCCGGGGTTCTCGGGGATCCGCGCTTCGCCGAGCTCACGGGGGAGCGGGCGCTGGTGTCCCCCGAGATCCTGGGGGCGATGCTCGGCGTCTACGACGTGGAGCGGCTCCTCACCAGGGCCGACGCCGTGGCCGCCGAGGTCGAGGGCGGCCGGCGGACCCTGCTCCTCCGGGAGGGCGACGCGGTGCACGCCCTCGCGCTCGAGGACGGACGGCTGGTCGAGTATCGGCAGGAGCGCGCCGGGCGGGACGTCTACCGCGTCCGGTTCGAGCGGTTCGAGCCGGTGAACGGCCGGGCCAGCCCGCGCTACGTGGTTCTGCGGGACTACGTCCGGGGTCGTCAGCTCGTGCTCGACGTCCGGAGCGAGCGGACGCCGGACCCGTCCGACCTCGACCGGCTCGCGAGGTCGCGGTGAGGGTCGAGGCTCGACGTTCGCTGGCGCTGGCGGTCGCCCTCTCCGCGGCGGCCTGCGGCTACTCGTTCCGCTCTCCGGTGCCGGCCCACCTGAACACGGTCTACGTTCCGACGTTCGAGAACGAGACCCGCGAGTTCCTGCTGACCCAGGCCCTCACCGAAGCGGTGATCTCCGAGTTTCAGAACGAGTCCCGCCTGCGGATCGCGGGGGGCGAGGCCGATGCCGACCTCGTGGTGCGGGGTACGATCGTGGACTACTCGGAGGAGGCGCTCTCCTACAATCCCGGGCAGGCTGTCACCCCCGACGTGTTCTCCCGCCGGGTCGTGATCACGGTGGACGTGCGCCTGACCGACCGGGTCCTGGACGAGACGCTCTGGGAGAACCCCGGTCTGTCCCAATGGGGGGAGTTCAACGAGGAGCAGGGGGAGACGGTCGAGACGGGGATCCAGCGGGCGATCGAGAAGATCTCCGAGGAGATCCTGCGGAACGTGGCGGAGGAGTTCTGAATCTCCGGCGGATCATCTCGTTGGCTGTCATCGGGGCGGGGATCTACATTGCCTACCACTACGCGACCCCGCATATCCGCGCCTGGCGCTTCCGCGACGCCATGACCCAGATGGCCCGGCTCGCGAGCGTGAACTCGGACGAGGAGATGCGGGCTTCGTTGACCCGTACCGCCGAGGATCTCGCCGTCCCGTTGGATGCGCGTGACCTCCGCATCCATCGGGCGCCCGACGGCCGGATCGTCGTGTCGGCCACCTGGCAGGAGCCCGTCACCCTGGACGGCGGACTGCTGGGGAGCTGGACGGACACCCTTTACTACGCCTTCGAGGCCGCTTCGATCGAGCGAGACGAGAGATGAGCCCGCTGCTGCAGAAGAAGGTCCTGGTCCTGAACCAGAACTACGAGCCCCTGACCGTGACGGCGGCGCAGCGGGCCGTGGTCCTGGTGGTGTTGGGGAAGGCCGAGATCGTGGAGCGCTACGACCACGAGGTCCGCTCCCCCAGCCGGGCGGTCCCCCTGCCCTCGGTCGTGCGGCTGGGGATGTACATCCGCGCGCCCCGCACGGAGGTGTCGCTCACCCGGCGCAACGTGCTGAAGCGCGACCGCTACACCTGCCAGTACTGCGGCTCCCGGCAGGGACCCATGACGACGGATCACGTGGCCCCCCGCTCGCAGGGCGGCGGCGACTCGTGGACGAACCTGGTCTGCGCCTGCGTCCGCTGCAACAACCGCAAGGGGAACCGCACGCCGGAGCAGGCCGGCCTGGAGCTGCTGCGCCTGCCGCGCCGGCCGCACCGCTACACCCACATCACCCTCGTGACCACGATCCCGGACCGGCGCTGGCGCCCCTACCTGTTCCTCGATTGACCGCGCCGGGCGCCGCCGGGTCGTAGGCCGTGGAGGAAGTCGCCGGACACGCCGCCCTCGTCGAGGTCGGCCACTTCTTCTTCATCCTCATCGTCATCCTGCTGGCGGCGAAGCTGTCAGGGGAGGTGTTCGAGCGGATCGGCCAGCCGGCCGTGCTCGGCGAGCTGGTGGCCGGGGTGGTTGTGGGGGGATCGATGCTGGGCCTGGTCCCCGTGGACCCGGGGGATCCGTACGGCTCGATGATCCACGTGATGGCCGAGATCGGGGTCGTCATCCTGCTGTTCGAGATCGGCCTGGAGACCGACCTGCGCGAGATGTTCCGCGTCGGCTCCTCCTCGCTCACGGTGGCGCTGGTGGGTGTGGTCCTGCCGTTCGCCTTCGGCTACCTGTTCTGGCACCTCTACCAGGGGGGGACGAGCCTGGTGGCGATCTTCGTCGGCGCCACGCTGACGGCCACCTCCGTGGGCATTACGGCGCGCGTGCTCACCGACATCGGGAAGATCTCGACGTCGGAAGCCCGGATCATCATCGGGGCCGCGGTGATCGACGACATTCTCGGTCTCCTCATCCTCGCGGTGGTGAACGGCCTGGCGGAGACGGGGCATGTGTCCATCCTCGGCGTCGCCCGCCTGTTCGGGCTGGCGCTCGGGTTCCTGGCGGTGGCGATGGCGATCGGGCTGACCACCGCGCGCTGGCTGTTCGAGCTGGTGAACCGCATGCGGGTCCGCGGTGTGCTCGTCACCTTCGCGCTGGTGTTCGCGCTCCTCCTGGCGTACCTCGCGCACCTGGTCGGCCTGGCTCCGATCGTGGGCGCCTTCGCCGCCGGCCTCATCCTCTCGCGGACGAACCAGTTCGACACGATCGTGGAGCAGATCAAGCCGGTGGCCGACGTCTTCACGCCGATCTTTTTCGTTTCGATCGGGGCGGCGGTCGACGTGACGATCCTCGACCCGCGCGTGCCCGAGAACCACGAGATCCTCGTGGTCGGCGGGATGCTGTTCGTGATCGCCGTGCTGGGCAAGATCGTCTCCGGCTACAGCGTGGTCTGGCGTCCGCGGCTCAACAAGCTGGCCGTCGGGGCCGGCATGGTTCCGCGCGGCGAGGTCGGGCTCATCTTCGCCCAGCTGGGGCTGATCGGCGGGATCCTGACGCAGGACGTCTTCTCGATGATCCTCATCATGGTCATGGGCACGACACTGATCACGCCGCCGTTCCTGAAGTTCCTGTTCGAACGGGGCACGGAGGAGACCGCGGAGGCGGAAGAGGGCGGACCGCCGGTCCATCCCGGAATGAGCGTGATCGGATGACCGGAGCCGGCCGCCGGGGCGACGGACAGCACGGTGAGCCGGTCGTGACGGTGGTGGTGCCCGCGTACGACGAGCGGGACACGATCCAGGCGATCCTCGAGCGGATCGCCGCCGTGCCGATCCGCAAGGAGATCGTGGTCGTGGATGACGCTTCCACCGACGGCACGCGCGAGTTCCTGCGCTCGCTGGTCGACGGCGGGTCGACCCTGCCGGGGCCGAACGGCGAGCCGGTGGAGGTTCGCGTCCGGTTTCACGAGATCAACCGCGGCAAGGGGGCGGCCCTGCGCACCGGCTTCGCCGAGGCCCGTGGAGACATCGTGCTCGTGCAGGACGCCGACCTGGAGTACGATCCGGCGGAGTACCCGCACCTGCTCGAGCCGATCCTGCGGGGAGACGCCGACGTGGTGTACGGGTCGCGCTTCCTGGGGGGGCCGCAGCGGGTGCACCTGTTCTGGCACTATGTCGGGAACAAGACCCTCACGCTCCTGTCGAACATGCTGACGAACCTGAACCTGACGGACATGGAGACCTGCTACAAGGTCTTCCGCCGCGAGGTGATCGAGGACATCGGGCCCACCCTGCGCTCGAACCGTTTCGGCTTCGAGCCGGAGATCACCGCCAAGGTGGCCCGGCGCGGGTACCGCGTGTACGAGACGCCGATCGCGTACCACGGACGGGACTACGACGAGGGCAAGAAGATCACCTGGCGTGACGGGGTGGCCGCGTTGTTCCACATCGTCCGGTTCCGGGTGGGGGACTGACGCCGTGCAGCCCGAGCCGCTGGCCCCTCCCGCCGATTCCGCCGCCGCCGACTCCGCGGCGCTGATGGGCGACTTCACCGAAGCCGTGGACCGGATCACCGAGGTCCGATCGGCGGACGACCTCTGGATCCTGGGGGGCGAGTTCCAGGTGGAGCTCCTCGCCTTCGGGGCCAAGCTGTTCGTCGCGGCCATCGTGCTGGCGGTGTTCGCGATCCTGTTCCGGATCGTCCGCTCGGCGCTCCGTCCGGTGCTGGACCGGAGCCGTCTGGAGGAGGACGCCTCCGGGCTCGTCCTGGCGGTCCTGCGGTTCGTGTTGCTGGGGTTCGGGATGATCGTGGCGCTGGATCAGCTGGGGTTCAACGTGGTCGGGATCCTGGCGGGGCTCGGCGTCGCTGGCCTGGCCCTCGGGTTCGCGGCCCAGGACACGCTGGCGAACTTCATCGCCGGGGTCACGATCCTGTGGGACCGACCCTTCCGCGTCGGCGACCGCGTGGAGGTGGACAACGAGTTCGGCCAGGTCAAGCGGATCACGCTGCGCTCGACGCGGATTCATACCAACACGAACAAGGTGGTGATCATCCCCAACCAGAACGTGGTGAACAACAAGATCGTCAACCACACCATGCAGGCCTCGCTCCGGCTCGACGTCCCGTTCGGCATCGCCTACAAGGAGGACATCGATCACACGCGTGCGACCGTGCTGACGCTGGTCGAGGGGGACGATCGGTTGCGCGAGCGACCGGCGCCGTCGGTGGTGATGACCGGCCTGGGCGAGTCGTCGGTGGACTTCGAGCTGCGATTCTGGCTCAAGAATCCGCACCAGGAGGTGCCGCTCGAGTTCGAGTACCTGGAGAAGATCAAGAAGGCTCTCGACCGGGAGGGGATCGAGATCCCGTTCCCCCATCGGACGCTGTTCCTGGAGAGGCTGCCCGAGGTGCGGGTGAGCCCGCCCCGGGCGGAGCGCTCCGGGGAGGAGTGATCGGGGCGGCCGAAGAGCGGCGGATCGCGGGTCGGTTCCCCCACCTCGCGGCCGGCTGGCCGGGGGAGCCCGTGCGGGCCGGAGTCACGACGCGGGAGCTGGACTTCGGCGGCTCCACGGCGACGCCGTCGCGGGACGCCGGCGCCGCCCGCGCGGCGTTCCGCGAGTGGGCGCGGACCGACTTCCGAGGGATGGTCGGGGCCAGCCAGGTCCACGGCGCGCGGCTCTTCGCGGCCGACGGAGTGGCGGTCCCGGACGACGACGGCGCCGCCGGACCCTGGGCGCTGCGTGTGGCGGGCTACGACGGCTTTCTCACCGCCGAGCCGGGGATCCTGCTGACCGCGTCCGTGGCGGACTGCGTTCCCGCCGTCCTGTGGGCCCCGGACACGCCGGCGGTGGCGCTGTGCCACGCCGGATGGCGCGGAGTGGCGGCGGGGATCGTGCCCCGCGCTGTGGTGGCGCTGTCGGACCGCTACGGGGCCTCCCCGTCCCGGCTCCGGGCGTGGTGGGGCCCGGCGATCGGCTCCTGCTGCTACGAGGTGGGGCCGGAGGTGGTGGCCGCCATCGGCTCGACCGCGGCGGGCGCCGCGGAGGGAACCTGGCACCGCGGGGACGGACGGTCGCGGGTGGACCTGCGGGCGGCGCTCTCGCGGCAGGCTGAGGCGGCCGGCGTGGACCCGACCCGGATCTCGACGTCGTCCCGCTGTACCGCCTGCGACGGCGAGGTCCTCCACTCGCATCGGCGGGCCCGTGGCGGAAGCGGCCGGATGATGGCGTTCGCCGGGATTCCCCGGACACTAGCAGGTCGTTGACCTGCTAGATCTTGCACGGAGCGGCGGTTCGACTATATTCCGCTGGTGAGTGGGGCCCCAGCCCCACTTTTTTTCTGCCGCCCGGGGCGAGCGCCCGAGGGGACGGCCGCGCCCGAACCGATCGAACCGATGCTCGACGTCGACCGCATGACGGACCTCATCGAGCCCGTCCTGGATGCGGCGGGCGCCGAGTTGGTGGACCTGCAGGTCGTGGGGTCCCACGGTCGCCCCATCGTGCGCGCCTTCGTGGACACCGAGTCGGGCGTCACGCTCGACGAGTGCGCCCGGCTGTCCCGTGAGATCGAGCGGACGCTCGAGGCCGCCGGAGCCGTGCCGGAGCGCTACGTTCTCGAGGTTTCGAGCCCGGGCATCGATCGCCCGCTGACCCGGCGCCGCCACTACGAGCGGTTCGCCGGGCGCGAGGTGGAGGTTCGACTCTACCGCAAGCAGGGCGGACGGAAGAAGTTCGTGGGGACGCTGGAGCGTGTGGTGGACCTCCCCGACGGCTCGTATGCGATCGAAGTGCGGGACCCGGAGAGCGGGGAGGCCTGGACGTTCCCCGAGGAGGAGATCGCCCGGTCCAGGCTCCACGTGCGGTGGTGACCGGCGGTCCGGAGAGCGGAACGGATCCTCGATAGACGGGAGTGCGACGACGATGGCAACTGAAATCTCCATTCTGGACGCGTTCAGCCAGCTCACCCGGGAGAAATCGCTCGACCGCGCCGAGGTGATCGAGCTGGTCAAGGCCGGCATGCTGGCGGCGGTCCGCCGCAAGTACGGGCCGGAGGCCAACGCGGACATCCTGGTCGATCCGGCCACGGGCGAGATCAACATCTACCGGCTGATGGAGATCGTCCCCGACGAGGAGTCGGTGGAGGACCCGTCGCGTCAGATGACGGCCGCAGAGGCGAAGGAGCTGCCCTACGACGAGCCGTGGGGCGAGGGCGATCCCGAGCCGGGCCAGTACGCCGAGATCCCGCTCGACTTCCGCACCTTCGGCCGGAACGCCATCCAGGCCGCCAAGCAGATGATCATCCAGAAGGTGCGCGAGGAGGAGCGCGAGCGGATCCGCCAGGAGTACGCCGACCGGGTGGGCGAGCTGGTGTCGGGGACCGTTCAGCAGGTGGACCGCGGGAACGCCCTGGTCGTCCTCGACCGCCGCACCGAGGCACTGCTGCCGGCCCGCGAGCAGGTGCGCCGCGAGTACCTGCGGCAGGGCGAGACGGTGCGCGCGCTGCTGCTCGACATCCGGGAGTCGACCAAGGGGCCGCAGCTCATCCTGAGCCGCACCCATCCCGATTTCGTCCGGGCCCTGTTCGCGCTCGAGGTGCCGGAGGTGTTCCAGGGCATTGTAGAGATCCGGGCGATCGCCCGCGAGCCGGGGAGCCGGTCGAAGATCGCGGTGTGGTCGCGCGACAGCCACGTGGACCCGGTAGGCGCCTGCGTGGGGCTCAAGGGCAGCCGCGTCCAGGCGGTCGTGTCGGAGCTCGGCGGCGAACGCATCGACATCGTGCCGTGGTCGGACGATACGCGGCAGTTCATCGCCCAGTCGCTCTCGCCCGCGGAGGTGTACAAGATCATCCTGCACGAGCCGGAGGGCGACGACGAGGGCGACGACCTCTTCGGTGAGCGGTTCCGCACCTTCCGCGCACAGCGCTTCCGCGGCCCGACGGCGGCCCCGGCGCCGTTCCAGCCGGCCAGCCCCGAGGAGACCGCGGCCGCGCTGGAGGCGTCCAAGGTGGCGCGCCAGGAGCGCGCGGCCCGGGACGAGGAGGCCCGCGAAGTGTTGGCCGAAGAAGCGCGTGAGGTCCAGGGCGAGGAGCCCGTGGCGGCGCCCCCGGCCGAGCCTACGGGCGCGGCGGCGAAGGCCGAAGCGACGGCGAGCGAGCGGCCCGCACCGGAGCGGCCGGCGCCGCCGGCCGAGCGCGAGCGCCGCGCGACGGTGGTGTGCGCCGAGGACCAGCTCTCGCTGGCCATCGGCCGCTCGGGCCAGAACGTCCGTCTGGCGTCCAAGCTGACGGGATACCGCATCGACCTGGTGAGCAAGCAGGACTACCTGGCCAAGGAGGAAGAGATCCTCTTCGGTCGTCGTTCCGCACCCGAGCCGGCGGCCGGCGCCCTCGCGGCCCAGGAGTCCGAGGACTTCGCCCTGGCCGAGCTTCCGGGCATTTCGCCGGAGACCGTGCAGGCCCTCACGACGGCGGGATACCGGACCTTCGAGGACGTGATCGACCTGGAGCACGAGGACCTCGAGGCCATCGAGGGCGTCGACGAGGGGGCGGCCGGGCTCATCATGAAGTTCATCGACGAGTTGACCGTGGAGGTCGACGAGGAGTGGGACGAGGAGACGGGCGAGTTCGTGGAGTCCGCCCCGGGCGAAGAGGACGATGAGACCGGCGGAGAGGAAGAGGACGACGAGGCCGGCGAGGAGGACGAGGCCGGCGGAGAGGTCGAGGACGACGAGGCCGGCGTCGAAGAGGGCGCTCTCGCGGCCGCGGAAGACGCGGAAGACGTCGGGGAGCCCGGCGCGGAAGACGGCGAAGCCCCCGGGGAGGCCGCCGCCGAGGAGCGGACTGCCGACGCCGAGCCGGAAGCCGATGAGTCCGACGCCGAGCCAGAAGAGAAGCGCGACGAGTCGTGAGCCGGCGTCCGGCGCCCCCATGGGGGAGTCGGTCCGCAAGGCTCGCGTCAGCGGGCTCGTGCGGCAGGCACGCCGGGCCGGGCGGCTGGTGGTCGGCGTCGCGCTCACGCGCGAAGCGGTCCGCCAGGGGCGCGCGACCGTGGTGCTCGTGGCCGACGACCTCAGCTCCGGCCGCCGGGATCGGCTGCTCGACCGGGGGCGGGAGGCGGGGGTGCCGGTGAGCCGCGGCTGGAGCAAGGACGAGCTCGGGGAGCTGGCCGGGAAGAACGCAGTGGCGGTCCTCGCGGTCACCGACCCGCACATGGCTGCCGGGATCGTGGCGATCGAGGCGGCGGCCCGAGCCGAACGCGAATCGAAGGATCCGGAGCGAGAGGAGTAGGATCGGTGGCGAACAAGCATCGCATTTACGAGGTGGCCCGCCGCTTCGACGTGTCGAGCGAGGCGATGGTCAACCTGCTCAAGGAGATGGATCTCCCCGTCAAGAACCACATGTCGTCGATCGACGATGAGACCGTCGAGCGGGTCCGCGCCAAGTTCGAGTCCGAGAAAGAGGCCGTGAAGCACGCCGAGGGAGAGAAGAAGAAGAAGCTCGAGGAGGCTCGCCGCGCCCGCCGCGTACAGGCCCGCGAGCAGGCGGAGAAGGCCGGAAAGGAAAAGGAAGAGAAAGAGAAGGCGGAGAGCGCGGCGACGATGGAGAAGGCCCCGGAGGAGGCCGCGCCGAAGGTCGCGCGGAAGCCGAAGCCCGCCTCAGCGCCGGGTGCCGCCCGACCCCCCGCCGGGACCGCTCGTCCGGCCCCCGCCGCCCGCCCGGCCGCCTCCGCCGACGGGGGAACCGCCCCGCCCGCGGGCCGGCGCCGGCGCCGGCGCCGGCGC
>DATLFF010000031.1:0-2106 GCA_035524915.1 Gemmatimonadota bacterium
CTGCTGCACCAGGTTGCTCCGCGCCAGCCCGTCGACCTTCTCCTCGAATCCGCTCACCCCGAGCAGCTCGCTCAGCACCAGCCCCGAATCGTTGAAGCTGAGCGTCTGGTCGAAATCCGACGCCAGCAGATAATGTCTGGGCACGCCCTCCGTCCGGCTCACGCGGGTCATGGCGTCCTCCTCTCGCTCGGACATCCTGTCATAACAATTGCCATGGCAATTCACCAGCTCCAGCATACCGGCTCTCTGGGCCAACGTCAACCCCCGGTTGATACGATTCGTGTCACGGTGTCGTTACGAGCGCCTTGCCCTCCGGGCATATCTGTTATAACATTTCGCCATGCAACACCGGAAAGCCGACGTCCCGAAGTACGAGCAGGTGCGCCGCGCCGTCGAGGCGGACATCACGTCCGGCCGTTGGGGTCCGGGCGACCGGCTGCCGAGCGAGGCGGAGCTGGTGGAGCGGTTCGGTGTGTCGCGGATCACGGTGGGGCGCGCGATGCGGGATCTGCAGCGGGCGGGACTGGTGGAGCGGCGGCCGGGGTCTGGGACGTACGTCGCGTCTCCGATGTTGGAGAGCGGCCTCTCGTTCGGGCTGCTGATCCCGGACCTGGGCGAGACGGAGATCTTCGAACCTATGTGTCAGGGCATGATGGCGTCGCCGCTGGCGCGGCGGCACGCGCTGGTATGGGGCAGTCCGAACGGGGGTTCGGGAGGGAGGGAGGCACGGGCGTGGCACCTGTGCCGGCAATATGTGGAGCGGGGGGTGTCGGGCGTCTTCTTCGCGCCGCTCGAGTTCGTGCCGGCGAAGGACGAGATCAATCAGCGCATCTCCCGCGAACTGGAGGCGGCCGGGATCCCGGTAGTCCTCCTGGACCGGACGGTGACGCCGTACCCGGAGCGTGGGCCGCACGACCTGGTGGGCATCGACAACCGGCGAGCCGGCTACGTGATGACGGAGCACCTGATCCATGCCGGGGCCCGCCGGATCGCGTTCGTGGGCGTGCCGGACGCGGCCGCGACGGTGGACGCCCGCGAGGCCGGTTACCGGGAGGCGCTGCACCGCGCGGGTCTATCGGGCGAGAGCGCATCGGCGTGGCGGCTGGATCCGGCCGCGGGGCCGGAAGTGGAGCGACGCATGCGAGCGTGCGCGCCGGATGGGATCGTATGCGCCAACGACCGCACGGCGGCGCGCCTGATGCACACCCTGCTCGAGCTGGGTCACGACGTGCCCGGCGCGGTGCGGTTGGTGGGGATCGATGACCTCGAATACGCGGAGCTGTTGCCCGTCCCGCTCACAACGTACCGTCAGCCGACGCCGCAGATCGGCGCCGAGGCGCTGGCGGTGATGCTCGAGCGGCTCGAGCGCCCCGATCTGCCCATCCGCGACGTTCTGCTGCACGGCGAGCTGGTCGTGCGTCGATCGTCGGGCGTGACTGGAGCGGTCCACCTGGGAGGACGATGATGCGCGCGGCGATCTTCCATGAGAATGGCGGGCCGGAGGTGGTCCGGATCGAAGATGTGGAGCCCCCGGTGGCGGGGCCCGCCGAGGTCCGGATCCGGGTGGGCGCGAGCGGGGTGAACCACCTGGACCTGTGGGTCCGGCGCGGCCTCCCCATCGAGACGACCATGCCCCACATCGGCGGCTCCGACGTGGCCGGGACGGTCGAGTCGGTGGGCGCGGGCGTGACCGGCTGGGAAGTTGGCGACCGGGTCGTCGTGGACCCGTCGCTCTCCTGCGGCGCGTGCGAGTGGTGCCGCGCGGGAGAGGAGCCGCTCTGCGACGAATACCGGATCCTCGGCGAGCACACGCAGGGCGGGTTCGCGGAGTATGTCGTCGCGCCGGCCCGGAACCTCTACCGCATCCCGGACGACGTCTCGTTCGAGACCGCCGCCGCCGCCCCGCTCGCCTTCCTGACCGCCTGGCGCGGGCTCGTCACGCGAGCGCGGCTGCGCGCGGGCGAGACCGTGCTGATCACGGGCGCGTCCGGCGGCGTCGCCACGGCCGCGGTCCAGATCGCGAAGCACCTGGGCGCGACGGTGTACGCCGTGACCTCGTCGCCGCACGTGGAGCGGGTCCGGGACCTCGGGGCGGACGTGGTCTAC
>DATLFF010000032.1:0-4218 GCA_035524915.1 Gemmatimonadota bacterium
CACGATGGATCATCATGAATACCTCCGTTTCAGGGAAGAGTTGTCCCCTACACGGTGCATGCGGTCGCGCCATACGAAAACGGCGCTGCGACGAGCGGCCGCTGCGGACGTCGAACGACGGTCGCGCACGATGGCCCGCGCAATGTCATTGACATGGTTATCATGAGCCGATCCACTGACCGCGGAGGCACCACCCGATGCTGATTCGACCGTTGCCGGCGGCTTGCGCCCCCGCCCTCGCGCTGCTCTTCCTGGGCGCGCCGGCGGACCCCGCGTCGGCGCTTCACAGGGATGCGCTGGTGCAGGGGCGCGAGGCATCGTGTGCTCGGCTGCCATCCGTGCAGCGACAGTCCATCGACCGGTTCGTCGAAGGGGCGATCGCCGAGCTGGATCTGGTGCCCGGACTCGCGCTGGCGGTGGTGAAGGGACGCTGCCTCGCCCATCAGCGCGGCTTCGGCTTCGCCGACCTGGAGGCCCGCCGGCTGGTTACCCCCCAGACCGTCTTCTACACGGCTTCGCTGGCCAAGGCCTTCACCGGGATGACGGCATCCGTCATGGCGGCGCGTGGCGAGCTGGACCTGGACGCGCCGCTGGAGGAGTTCCTCCCAGGGCTCACGCGGGAGTCGCCCGTGCACGGCGATCGGGTCACGGTGCGGGACCTCCTGCGGCACAGCAAGGGGTTCACCAACGGCGCGGTCAACTTCCGCACCACGTTCGTGGGCCCGCTGGAGGAGCGCGAGCTGGTCCGCGTGCTCAACGGGTACAGCACCCCCGCCGACGGATTCACCTACTCCAACACCAACTACGCGCTGACGGGGGAGGTGATCGAGCGGCGATCCGGCGACTCGTGGCGCGACGTGATGGACCGCCTCGTGTTCGACCCGCTGGCGATGAGCCGCTCGAGCGCCTGGGCGTCACGCGTGGATCCGGCGACCGTGGCCCGTCCCTATCGCGCGACCCGGGACGGCTTCCGCCCCATCGACTTCCCCAAAACGGACGCGACGATCACGGGCGCGGGCGGGATCTTCTCCACGGCGCACGACCTGGCCGCGTTCGTCATCGCCAACCTCGGCGACGGCGTGGTGGAGGGACGGCAGGCGCTGCCCGCTGCGGCCGTGAGAGAGGCGCAGGCTCCACAGGTCGACCTGGACGCGGAATTCTTCGAGTTCCGGCGGTTCGCCTACGGCCTCGGCCTCTACCGCGCGCGATGGGGCGACGACCTGATCGTCCACCACTTCGGCGGATACCCGGGCTTCCGGTCCCACCTGTCGTTCCTCCCCGATCACGGGATCGGCGTCGTGGTCCTCCAGAACGAGGGGATCGATGGCAACCGGTTCGCCGATATCGTGGCCGCGTACGTCTACGACCTGCTCCTTGGAAGGGACGCGGAGGCGCGTGGAGCGGAGCGGCTGCGCACGCTGCGGGTGGCGGTAGCCGAGCGGCGCAGCGCTCGGACCGGCTGGGACGCGGAGGTGCGGCGGCTCTCCGCACGCCCGGAGACCGCCGGCCTGCCGCTCCGGACGTACGCGGGCAGCTATACCAACGAGCGGCTCGGGACCCTCCGCATCGAGGAAGACGGCGATCGGCTCCGTCTGGTCTGGGGGGACCTCAACGGAACCCTGCTGCCCGCCGGCGGCAATGATTTCGTGATGGACTGGTTCTTCAACCTGTTCGGCTTCCAGCCGGCGCGCTTCCTCTTCAGCGTCGAGGGTGGCCGCGTCACGGGATTCGACTGGGGGGGGCGGCCGTTCAGCCGGGAGCGGTCCCCGGCGGCCTCGCCGGTGGAGGTCCTCGGGTGGATGGCCGGCTGCTGGGCGCGGGAGAGTGCTGCGTCCAGCATGGAGGAGGTGTGGACCCGGCCCCGGGGCGGGATCATGCTCGGCGTCTCGCGGACCGTCCGGGGCGGCGCCGCGACCGGGTTCGAGCACCTGCTGCTCCACGCGCGCGGCGACACGGTGATCTACCGCGCCAGTCCCTCCGGTCAGGCGACGACCGAGTTCGCCGCCACCCACCTGTCCGACACGCTGGCGGTCTTCGAGAACCCGCGCCACGACTTCCCACGCATCATCGCCTATCGCCCCGCCGCCGGCGACTCGCTGCACGCCCGGGTCGAGGGGCCGGGGCGGGACGGGTCGCCGACCGGCTTCGTCGTCCGCTACGGCCGATCACGCTGCCCGGGATAGCGCGCTGAGCCGTGTGGGAGAGCCGGTGGGAAACGGGCGCGCGGCGGCCGAGGCAATCGCTTACGCCGGCATGTCACCTGCGGCCCGTGTCTGCAGCACCGCCTCGACCGCCCCGGCGAAGCGATGCCACGCCCGCCTTTCCTGCTCGAGCTGTCTGCCGCCGGCCGCGGTCAGCCGGTAGAACTTGGCGCGTCGGTTGTTTTCCGACGTGCCCCATTCCGAGGTGATCCAGCCCCGGTGCTCCAGGCGGTGCAGCGCCGGGTAGAGGGAGCCCTGGTTCACCTCGAGCACGTCACGGGAGAACTGCTGGATCCGATTGGAGACGCCCCAGCCGTGCATCGGACCCACCGAGAGGCTCTTGAGGATGAGCAGGTCCAGCGTCCCCTGGAGCATATCGGCCCGTTTCAGGTTCTCCTTCGGCATCTGCGTCACTCCTCTCTGAGGATCCGCATCGGCTCCAGCGCAGCCGCCCGTCGGGCGGGCAGAAAGGAGGCGAGCGTCGCCGTGGCGGTCACGAGCAGGATCACGATCGTGAACACATGGCGGTCCGCCGTAGAGACCTGGAAGAGGAGGCTCTCGATGAGGCTGGCCGATGTCAGCGCGACGATGGCCCCTCCGATGACGCCGGCCACCACCGTACCCAGTCCCTGCCGGAATACCATCCAGACGATGTCCGACTTTCGCGCTCCGAGCGCCGCGCGGACCGCCATTTCTCGAGTGCGCTGCCGGAGAGTGTACGCGAGCACGCCGTAGGTCCCGACCAGCGCCAGGAGGATGGCCACCACGGCATAGATGGACATGAGCGTGGCGGTGAAGCGAGGCGTGGCCTCTTCACGACGGAGACGGTCGGTCATCGGGGCGAGATCGAAGATGGGGACGGACGCGTTCAAGCGACCCACCGTCTCCCGGACCCGGTCGGCCACGCCGGACATCGCCGCCTCACCACCTCGCGGGCGCACCAGCAGCGACACCGTGGGCCACGGTCGGTCGTCATAGAGGAAGTACACGTCCCCCACCACCCCCTCCTGCCGTGTCAGTCTGCCCCGGTGGCGCACCTCCTCGACCACACCGATGACCACCGCCCCGGCCGGTCCCAGCGAGCTCGCGCTCATGGGCAGGCGGCGCCCGACCGGATCCTCGCCCGGCCAGAATGCCTCGGCCAGTCGCCGATCGATGACGACGGGCCAGCCCTCGCTACCCCGGTCCGTTTCGGTGAACGTCCGCCCCCGGACCGGCTCGACGCCCAGCATCTCCAGGCCGGCCGGTGCTACCAGGAGACGCTGCGCCAGGACTCGGTGGTCGGGGTCGCTCGGGTCGGTGCCTGGCGGGCTCACTCCCACGTGCCAGTGGGCGCGTCCCAACATGCTCGGTCCCCAGACCGTGGCGTTCCCCACCTCCGGCAGCGCGCGTACCTCGTCGAGCAGCAACCGCACGAATTCCGGGTGCACCTCCTCCGGCACCGCTCCCGTCAGGTCCAGCCGGAGCGTGAGGAGACCTTCGGGAGCGTACCCCACGCCCGTGTCGGCCAGCCGGTGAAGGCTCTTCGCGGTCAGCCCCGCGCCCACCAGGAGCACCACCGCCAGGCCCACCTCCGCCGCAACCAGCAGCTGTCCGGTGCGGCGGGACCCGCCGTGGCCAGAGCCGGATCGCGAACGCAGCAGGAGGCCCGGATCCGCCCGACTCCCGCGCAGCGCGGGATAGAGGCCAAGGAGCAGTCCCACGGCGGCCACGGACAGCAGAGAGACCAGGAAGACACGCCCGTTGACCGAGATCGGGGCAAAGGCGGGGAGGGTCAGGTCCAGAGCTCGCAGGACCACCGGAAGCCCCCAGTGCGCCACGGCCACCCCCGCGCCCCCACCCAGCAGCGTCAGGACCAGGATCTCGGTGAGGAGCTGCCGCGCCAGACGCGCTCGCTTCGCTCCCAGCGCGGTGCGCAGCGCTACCTCACGCGAGCGCGACATCCCCCGCAGCAGGATCAGAGCGCCCACGTTCACCGAGCAGATGATCAGCACCAGGATGGCGCCCAGGAGGAGGA
>DATLFF010000033.1:0-2020 GCA_035524915.1 Gemmatimonadota bacterium
AGTGGCGGCTCGCGATGGCGCTCCAGGAGGACCCTGAAGCGGGCGTCGAGGTTTCCACCGTGCATGAAACCCTGCTCGCCGCCGAGCCCGACCTCGAAACGCTCGCCACCCGTTGCGGCTGGCGCACCGAGGAGGTGCGAACGATCGAGGCCTATGCGGGCCTCGCTGCCCGCTATGCCTATCCGACCCGCACCCAGATCCACGCCCTCCTCGAGGAAGTCGGGTTCGCGGTGCTCGACACCGTCCTCCCCGGCTACGAACTCGGCCGTCGGTGCCCCACCTTCGTCCTGGCGCCGCGCGGGGACGTCCTTCGGGAAGCGTGAGCACCCGGGACGCCACGATCGCGATCATCGCGCATCGCGACGACATGTTCTCCGGCCAGCCCCGGCTCGTCCGTCTGCTGATCCCCCGTTGGGAAGAGATGGGACTCCGGGTCACGGTCGTGACGGATCCTGCCTCCGCGTGCGAGGCCGACGTCGCGTTTCTCCACGTCAGCCTTTCCCTGGTTCCCGACGCTTACAGCGAACTGGCCGCGCGCTTCCCGCGGACGGTCAATGGATCGGTGCGGGATATCCGCCGGCGCGCGTTCAGCCGGCTACTCGTCGATCAAGAAGGGCCCGACCCGGGCCGGGTCATCGTGAAGACGGACTGGAACTCGGGAGGCTGGCGCGAGCTGCGGGGCGAGATCCTCGCGTCCACCGTCGGTCGCTGGGCGCGTCCCCTCCAGCCCACGGGACGACCCTGGCGGTGGGTCTCGCGTCTGGAGGCGGCGCGGCCCTGGAGCCGGCGGCGCGCGCTACCGGTCGACGCCTATCCCGTGTTCCCCAGCCGGGAGGCGGTGCCGGAGGGCGTGTGGAAGAATCCCAATCTCGTGGTCGAGCGGTTCGTGGCCGAGCGGGAGGGACCGCTCTATGTCTGCCGGCACTGGCTCTTTCTCGGAGATCGCGAGGCGACGCGGCGCACCGTCTCGCCCGATCCGACCGTCAAGTTCCGCGGTGCGATGGAGAACACCGCCGGGCGCGTGCCCGAGGAGCTGCGCCGGGTCCGTGAGGAGCTGGGGTTCGACTATGGGAAGTTCGACTACGGGATCGTCGACGGCGAGGTCGTGCTGTACGACGTGAACCGGACGCCCGGCGCTTCCGCCGACGCGCGCGTCCACGCGGAGACCGTCGCCGCGCTCTCTGAGGGAATCCTCGAGTTCCTCCCGTCCCGCTCCTAACTCCGCGGCTCGTACGCCTTGCCGGGCGTGGCGCCGATCGCGATCAGCGTCACCCCGCGCTCGCCGGGACGCCAGGAGCGCGTCGTCTGGGGCGGGACGCGGACGAACGAGCCGGTTCCGACGCGTCGCTCATCGTCCCCGCACTTCAGCGTGGCGTCTCCCGCCAGCACGAAGTAGACCTCCTCCTGCCCGTCCTCCGAATGGTCGTGCTCGGGATACGTCGACGCGCCGGGCGCCATCTCCAGCACGTTCATCCCCCAGGCCGTCACGCCCAGGGCCCCACCGACCGGCTTGAACCCGATCCCCTCGCGCTCGTGCGGGCCGTGGTAGGCCTCCACCTCGTCGATCCCCTTGATCTCGACCTCGCTCATCTGCCCTCTCCTTCGTCGTGGCCTCGGCCGCATGCGTTTTCGGGATACTACGCGGTGGCACGCCTTCCTGCCTACTCGGAGGAGCTGGCCGTGGCTTGACAGGACTTCGAAGATCGTATATTTAACTAGTACGTTAAATACGACGAAGAGAGGGATGACCGCCGACACCCTGACGACGACGTTCTCCGCGCTGGCCCATCCGACCCGGCGCGAGATCCTGGCCCGGCTGACGGAGGGCGAGACCTCGGTGACCGCGCTCGCCGAGCCGTTCGAGATCAGCCTCCCGGCCATCTCCCGGCACCTCAAGGTGCTCGAGCGCGCGGGTCTGATCGAGCGCGGCCGCGAGGCGCAGTGGCGGCCGTGCCGGCTCGACGCCGAGCCCCTCAAGGAGGTCGCCGACTGGGTGGCGGAGTACCGCCGGCACTGGGAG
>DATLFF010000034.1:0-26875 GCA_035524915.1 Gemmatimonadota bacterium
TCGCAGCTGACGCTCGATCTTGCGGGCCAGCGCGGAGAACGTCAATACCCGGCCCGCGCTGGCACACTCCTCGCACGCCTCGGTGGCCGTCTGGAGGAGGCTCGGGCGGCGCCGCTGACGGGTCATCTCGATCAGCCCCAGATCGCTCACCTCGAACGCCCGGGTCTTGGCCCGATCGCGGCCGAGCCACGACTTGAGCTCGTGGAGCACCTTCTTGCGGTTGGCCGCCAGCTCCATGTCGATGAAGTCGATCACGATGATCCCACCGATGTCGCGGAGACGGAGCTGCCGGGCGATCTCGCGCGCGGCCTCCGTATTCGTCCGCAGGATCGTGGCTTCGGGATCCTTCTTTCCGGTGTAGCGGCCGGTGTTCACGTCGATCGACGTGAGGGCCTCGGTCGGCTCGACCACGATCGAGCCGCCCGACTTGAGCCGGACCTCGCGCGTCATCGCCACCTCGATCTCGGGCTCCACTCCCATAGCGTCGAAGAGCGGGATCTTGTCGGTGTAGAGATGGACCCGGTCGAGCAGCTCGGGCGACACCTTCTTCAGGTACTTCCGGATCTGGTGATGGAGCGCCCGTTCGTCGATCACCAGGCGGTCCACCTTCTCCGAGAACACGTCGCGGATGAGGCCGCTGGTGAGCTCCGCCTCCTGGTGGAGGAGCGACGGGGCCTTGGAGCGGCTGGCCTTGCTCCGCACCTTGTTCCAGGTGTCCACCAGCCGGCGGACCTCCCGCTCGAACTCGTCCTTGCTGGTCTCCTCGCCGGCCGTGCGCACGATGATCCCGCCGTCCTCGGGCTTGACGGCCTGCAGGATCTGGCGGAGACGGCTGCGCTCCGAGCGGTCGTCGATCTTCCGGCTGATGCCGACGTGGTCGACCCCCGGCATGAAGACGAGGAACCGCCCGGGGAGCGAGACCTGCCCGGTCAGGCGCGGCCCCTTGGTCGAGATCGCCTCCTTGGTGACCTGGACCAGCAGCTCCTGGCCCCGCTTGAGGACGTCCTGGATCGGCGGCCCGTCGGAGCGGCGCCGGCCGCCGCCCCCCCGGCGGCGCCGGCCCCGACCGCCCCCGTTCCCGTCTTCCTCCTCCTCCTCCTCGTCTCCCTGGTACTCACTCGAAGCCAGGTCGGAGACGGGGAGGAAGCCGCTCTTCTCCATTCCGATGTCGATGAACGCCGACTGCATGCCGGGCAGCACGGCAGTGACGAGACCCTTGTAGATGTCCCCGACGTGACGCTCCTCCTCCTCGCGGTCGATGAGCAGCTCCACGAGCTGCTCGTCCTCCACGATGGCGATGCGCGTCTCTTTGGGGGTGACGTTGACGAGGATCTCGCGTTTCACGAGAGCCTCGATGGGTTGGTGGGCATGAGGGGCGTCCTTCGGGCGCTCCGCCGCACGTGCGCGACGGGAGCCTCCCCGCCCCTACCGTCCGGCTTGCGCCGGCGCGCGCTCCCGCGCTTCCGCTCGTCGGCCCCGGCCGGTCGTCATCGCGCCGCTGCCGCGGCGGGACGCGCGATCCCGGAGGGTCCTGTCGATCGGAGTTCCGAAGACGGAGATGCGAGTCGGGGAGAACCCGGGAGCCGGTAGGTACGAGATGGGCTCAACGTTGATCTTCCTCTCACGGTCGGGCGCCCACACGGATCTGGATCGGACGGCCGCCGTACGAATCGAAAAAAGTACCGGACGCCGCCGACATCGATCTCGCGGCGGCGTCGCCAAAAAGCCTCGGTCGGGACGCGCCCTGCGCGCCCCAGTCCATACGAATATAGCCGTTTCCGCCAGAGGGCTCAAGCACCCCCTCCGAGTGCCGAGGGAGCCCCCGGGAGTCAGTCCTCGACGGTCAGCACCATCGACCGGTAGTCGAACGCCAGCCGCTTGTCGCGGAAGAAAGGGAACCCGAGGATGCCGCGGACCTCGATCCCCTCGAGGACTCCCGGCCGGCCGTCGAGCAGCAGCGGCCGGATACCCTGCGTCAGATGCTCCCCCACCTCCACCACGATCCCCGCCGGCGAGACGCGCAGGGCCGAGGCCGTGGCCCGGTCGATCAGGACGTCGCTCGCCCCCGTGTCGAGGACGAACGGGAGCTCGCGCGACCCGTCGATCCGGACCAGCAGGACGGGCCACACTCCGTTGGCGTCGAACAGGAACGGCGTGGCCGTCTTGCGCTGGCGGGTGGCCCGCTCCGCGTACCCCGGGCTCCCCGGCTCGAACCGGTGGATCTCGATCCGGCGGTGCCGGTAGTCGAAGACCACGGTATGGTCGCGGAACAGGAGGGCGGGGTTGACCACCGCGGCGATCCGGTAGGCGCCCCGTCCGCGCAGGCGGAGCGCCTCGAAGTCCCCGACGACGAACGGCACGGCTCCGATCTCGAGGCCGCCGATCTCCATCCGCGGGACGATCCCATAGCCGCCGGGCGAGCTCCCGAGCGCTCCGACGAGCGATGCACCCGGCCAGATGGGGTCCACCCCGATCGACCGGGCGAAATCCCGGTCGATCACGTTCCATCCCGCACCCGTGTCGAACAGGACGTAGACCGTCTCCCCGTCGGCGAAGCGAACGGGGACGTAGGGCACCTCGTCTCCGGGCACCAGGTCGAAGTTCACCTGCGCCCGGACGACCGGCCGGTCCATCCGCAGGAGCCGCTCCCGGGCGGACGCCTCGTAGAACGCGCGGAGGCGCTCGAGCGTGTCGCGCTCGGCCGAGGCCGGCGCCAGCCGCTCCCACGTCCGGAGTGCCCGGGCGGCCGACCCGTGGTCGCCCGCCAGCGCCGAGTACCGGGCGAAGTCGCGCGCGTAGCGCGGCCGGGCCTCGAGCTCCAGTGCCCGGCCCGCGCGCGCCCGCGCCGGCTCCAGGCGATTGCCCGCGATCTCCACCCGCCCGAGGGCCCAGTGGGCCTCGGCGAGGTCCGGCTCCCGCGCGAGCGCGGCCTCGAGGGCCGCGCGGGCGGCCGCCGGCTCCCCGCTCCGGTAGAGGGCTCCGCCGAGCGCCGCCAGCAGTCGAGAGTCCTCGGGATCGAGGTTCAATCCGCGCTCCGCCTCGACCCGGGCGGCGTGGGCGTCCCCCGCGTCCAGGTACGCTCGGGCGAGCCCCCTATGGATGGCGGCTCCCTCCTCGTAGTAGAAGCGGTCCGGCCGGGCGTAGGTGAGGTGGATCCCGAGGAGCGCCTGGGCGCGGCGGTACCCTTCGATGGCCTCGTCGGAGCGCCCGGCGCGGAGCGCGGCGTCCGCGGCCCTCAGCGCTGCAGCGAGGGAGTCGTCGACCGCCCGCGGGACCTCCTGGGCGGCCGCGGCGGAGGCGATCACCAGGAGAGTCGCGGCCAGGGCGGACCGACGGGCGGCGCCGCGGCCCGCGACTCCGGCCGCGGGGCCCGGGATCGCCCGCCGATCGAGTCTCAGCCGCCCCCCGCCAGCACTCGCGCCAGGGCTCCCAACGCCCCCGCCGCCTGGAACAGCACCCCCTGGGCCAGCTGGGGGAAGGGGACCTCGCGGGACCCCTCCGGGTGCGAAAGGCGGAAGAAGCCGTCCGCGACGCGCGGGGCCCAGTCGAGGTTCACGTCCGCCTGAAGCGGCGTTCCGCCGGCGCGGACGGCCAGATGCAGGAGCTTCAGGCGTCCACGGCCGTCGTAGGCCGGATCCACCGTGATCGCCAGATCCTCGCCGGCGCCCGAGCGGACCTGGATCCGGGACGGACGGGTTCCGCGCGCGTATCCGAGGTCCACCTGGAGCCTTCGGCTCCCGGGGCCGGCGAGGAGAACCCGCCGGGGCAGGCGGGACTCGGCGTCGATCCAGTACGTGGCGGTCACTCCGGGCCCGGGGCGGTCCACGATCCGGTGGACCCGAGAGCCTCCCAGGATCTCCTCCCCACCGTACTGGAGCGAGGTGTAGCCGGTCCGGAGCCGGGCCCTCATCGCCTGCACTTCGCCGCTGAGGCTCCGGCCGATCCCGGCCCCGGGGGCGAGGGCCCCGGCCGCGCCGCGGGCGTGCTGACGGAACGGGGGGACCACCAGGAACGCGGACCCGTCGCCCACGAGGAGGGTCAGCGGCCCCACGTCGCCCGCGGCGTCCAGCCGCCAGCGCCGAGCGCGGCGGTCCACGACCGCATTCGCGGTCACGCCCACGGAAGCGCCGCGCAGGTTGATCGCCGCGCGCACCCGCGGCGCCTCGTCGTAGGCCGCGAGCCCCCAGCCGCTCTCGATGGCCTCCAGCGCCCCCAGGGCGATCTCCACCGCCCGGTCGTCGGAGCGGGGCGTGGAATCCCCCGTGGCGAGCCCCACGGGCAGGGCCATCGCGGCGACCGCGGCGGTGAGGATCGGCATGCGTCTCGTTCTCATGGTCCCTAGTACGGCCGCTCGGGCCAGAGGGTTCCGTCGCCGCCGAACAGGCCGGCCAGCGCGGTCTCGTCCTCGATCCCCCGCTCGGCGGCCAGGTCCAGCAGCCGCGCCAGCAGACGCGCGGTCGCCCGCGCGTCGCCGAGCGCGCGGTGCCGGTCGGGGATCTCGAAGCCGAAGAGGTGGGCCAGCGCGTCCAGGTTCCGTCGGCGCGCGTGGGGCAGGAGCCGCCGGGCGAGGCGCACCGTGCACAGGCGCGCGTTCACCAGGCAGCCGCCGCGCGAGCGCAGGAGCTCGGCGTTGACGAAGCGCCAGTCGAAGTGGGCGTTGTGGGCGACGAAGGGAGCGGAGCCCAGGAAATCGACGAAGTCGTCGGCCACCTCCCCGAACGACGGAGCCCCCACGACCACCCGATCGGCGATGCCGGTCAGGCGGGCCACCACCCAGGGGATCGGCCGTCCGGGATCCACCAGCGAGGACCACTCCCCCTCGATCCGGCCGCCGCGCGTGCGAACGGCCGCGATCTCGATGATCCGGTCCCCCGGCGGCCGTCCGCCGGTCGTCTCGACGTCGACCACCACGAAGGGGATGGCGTGGAGGGGTCGGGAAGCCGCCGCGAACGGCGGAGACAGGTTCCAGCGGCTCCCCCGCCGCTCGAAACCGGGGTCGGATCCCAGCAGGGTGACGAGGAGCCGGTCGGCCAGGAAGGGTTCGACGCGGGGCAGGCCGAAGACGACCCGGGCGAGCGCGTCGGCCTCGGTCGGACCGCGCTCGATCAGGAAGGAGCGAGCCGAGTCGCGGAGCGCGCCCCGCGGGACGAGCGGGCTCACTTCACGCGGACGACCGTGACCCGCATCTGAGCGCCGGGATCGCCGTCCACCACGACTCGGGCGGCGCCCGCACCAGCCGAGCGGACCTGGACGTACGCGGCGGTCGTGCCTTCCTGCTGGAGGACGATGGACTGGGTGGCGGTGCCGAACCGGATTCCCAGGTAGTTCCCGGGGATGCGATTCGGCTCGCTCTGGTTGAGGAGCAGCTTGGCCTCCTCGAAATCGCCCCGGAGGTCGATCGACGACTCGAACGTGGCGGGGTTGGGGATGGTCCCTCCGTCGACCAGCAGCGTCGTCGCCCACTGGTCGAAGAACGAGCTGAAGGTCGTCCCCGTGGCCGCTTCCACGTTCACGGTCCCCACGTTCCGGCCGGCGCCGGCGACCAGCTTGCGCAGGACGCCCGGGAATCGATCCTCCATGTAATGGACGAACAGCCACGCCGCGCCGCGTTCGTCGAGCGAGTTGCCGCCCCCCGTCAGGGTAGTGGTGGGGGGACTGTGCAGGAAGAAAGCGGACCGCAGCTGGTTCTGGAAGTGCATGTCGTTCACGGTCTCCGCCATGTGGGCCAGCCCCTCGTCCAGCCACAGGGCCTCCGGCGATCCCCCCGCGATCAGCACGTGGTGGTTGAAGCTGATCATGTGCTCGAACTCGTGGGCCACGACACTGGACAGGAGAGCCACGTACTCCTCGATCGACACCCGCGCCGCGCCGTGGACCCGGTTCGGGTCCGGCACCACCGCGTAAAAGACCTCGGTGTTGTTGGAGAAGGGGTTCTGCGTGGGATGATGCTGCAGGTCGATGCCGAAGAAGAAGCCCACGATCCGGGCCCCCTGATCGACGATCTCCTGCGTCGTCAGGGCGTTCACGCGCGTCGAAAGCAGGATGATGACGCGGCCGTTTCCGTCGATGTCGCTCTCGGGTCCGAAGGCGGTCACGTTGGCAGGATGGATCTGGTCGTCGAAGCGGCTCCCGATCTGCTGGACCATCGCATCGGTCAGGAGGAGACCCGTGTCGTCGGCGTAGATCAGCGCACGCGTGCCGATGTAGCGGAGCGTCGCGGTGACCACATCGAAGTCCTCGGGGTTCGTGATCTGGATCGAGCCGGTCTTGTTGACCACGAAAAAGTTCCGCTGCGAGCCGAGGTCCTGCGCCGGCTGCAGCGCCCTGCGGGGGGGATCGATCCTCGGCAGCGTAGCCAGGATCCGACGCTCCATCTCGCGGATCGGGGCGTCGTCGGCGACCAGCGTCTCGAGCTGGGCGGCCGAGGCCAGGCCGCGCGCGGAGAGTGTCACCCCGACACCGTTCACGAATGTCTCGAAGATCCCGACGGAACCCGGCCTCAGCGCCTGGAGGATGAGGACGTACTCCTCGCTCCCCTGCTGGAACCCGAGGTCCACGCTGGCCTGGCCGTTCGCGACCGTGACCGCCTGGATGTTGCCGAGCGGCGGAACCACCGCGTCGATGGGGGGCGGGATGGGTCCGCCATCCCCACCGCCGCTGCAGGCGAGCGCGAAGAGACCGCAAATGGGAAGAGCGGCACGAGAGAAGTGCATTTCGGAATCGACCTCGCTGTGAGTGACGGTGCGTCCCGATTATACACGCCGCGGGGCCGTTCGATCCACCCGGGAACGGCCCCGCGGCGCTTCATCAGCCGCCGATCGGCACCGCACCGCCCGGAGTGGACGTCCGACCACGACCCGCGTCGAGCCGCTGGCGCACGCGGTCCCGGTGAGCCAGGAACGCGGTGCGCTCGTCCCCGCCCAGCGGCTCGGCCGCCGGCAGGTCGGCGGAGAGCGGGTCGACGTAGCGGCCGTCCCGCATGAAGCGGTAGTCCAGGTGCGCGCCGGTGGAGAGGCCGGTCGAGCCGACGTACCCGATCACCTGACCCTGGCTCACCCGCCCGCCCGCCCGCACACCGGATGCGATCCGGGAGAGGTGAGCGTAGGAGGTACGGTAGCGGTCGCCGTGGTGGATCTCCACGTACAGGCCGTAGCCGCCGTTGCGGCCGGCCCGGGCCACCACGCCCTCGCCCGAGGCCTGCACCGGGGTGCCCGCCGGGGCCACGTAATCGACCCCGTTGTGGGGACGGGCGCGCCGGAGGATCGGGTGCATCCGCATGCCGAAGCCCGACGAGATGCGGGTGAACTTGAGCGGGCTGCGAAGGAACCGGCGCTTCAGGGACAGACCATCGGCGTCGTAGTAGTCGTACGTCGCGCCGTCGGACGCGAAGCGGTACGCCTCCACGGACTTCGACCGCAGGGCGAGGCGGATCGCATCCAGCGACACGGGCTTGTAGGAGCCGTCCGGCCGCTCGTCGACCGAGAACGCGACCTCGAAGCAGTCGCCGGCCCGCAGGTCGGTGTAGAAGTCGACCTGGCCCCCCAGGATCTCGGCCATCTCCACGGTGAGCGCGGGATCCTCCCCCGCCTCCACCATGGTCTGCCACGGCGAGCCCTTCACGCAGGCGTCCACCTGCCGAGTGGCTCGCACGAACGGGGTTTCGATCATCCGCGCATGGAAGGCGTCCCCCTCCCGCGCTACGACCAGCTTCCGATCCCGGTCCAGCGTCACGCGGAGCTCCCGGAGCGCCCCGCCGGGGGCGAACGTGAACCGGTACTCGCTGCCCGGCCGGATGCTGCGCCAGGAATGGATTCCCCGGCCGGCATCCACGACGGCGGTGAGGTCGGCGAGGGGCAGGCCGTGCTCTTCCCACAGCCCGCTCAGGGTCTGGCGGTCGGCGAACTGGCCGACGATCGCCGGCGGCGCGGGCGGGGCCGCGCGGACCGCCCGGGGGGCGGTGGGCACGGGGTCCTGCGCGAGCCACCAGGTCGCGGCCGCTGCGGCCAGGGCCAGGATAAAAATCGGCCGGGGCCGCCGTACGAACGGCGGAGCGGAATCTTCTCTGCTCAATGGTCTCTCCGAACTCTAGGGTTTCAGCGTGGCGAATCCGCCATGCTAGCTCATCTGCCGCCGGATGAACGCCGGTATCTCCAGATCCTCCTTCTTCGACGATCCCTCCAGCTCGTAGATCGAGAGGAGGTCGTCCAGCCGATCGTCTTCATCCGCCGGGCCGGCCCCCAGCGCGACGACCTCGGCCGGGACCTCTTCGGCGGTTTCGAACCCGGCCTTCTCGCGCCGGTCCTCGGCCGCCCGGAGCCCGATCCGCGGCTGCGCCGCACGGCGCGCCAGACCGATTCCGGTCGCGATCACGGTGACGCGGATCTCCCCCTTCAGGTTGGCGTCGATCACGGCGCCGAAGATGATGTGGGCCTCCTCGCCGGCCGCGTCGTGGATCACCGAAGACACCTCGCTCACCTCGTGCAGCGAGAGGTCGGGGCCTCCCGTGATGTTGATCAGCACGCCGCTCGCCCCGGCGATCGTCATGTCCTCGAGCAATGGACTCGCGATCGCCTCCTGGGCGCTCTCGATGGCGCGAGCCTCGCCGGTGCCGAAGCCGGTGCCCATGAGCGCCTGGCCCTGTTCGGTCATGATCGTCTTGACGTCCGCGAAATCTACGTTGACGAGGCCGGTGACGGTAATCAGGTCGCTGATCCCGCGGGTGGCGTTCAGCAGCACGCTGTCGGCCACGCGGAACGCCTCCTGGATCGTGGTCCCCTTGTCGACGACCGCGCGGAGCCGTTCGTTGGGTACCACGATCAGGGTGTCGACCACACCCTCCAGCGCGGCGATGCCCTCTTCGGCCGCCCGCATCCGCCGTCGTCCCTCGAAGGCGAACGGCTTGGACACGATGCCGACCGTGAGGGCGCCCAGCTCGCGGGCGATCTGAGCCACCACGGGGGCCGCGCCGGTGCCCGTGCCGCCGCCCATGCCGGCGGTGACGAACACCATGTCCGCGCCCTGCAGCGACTCGGCCACGTCGGTCTGGTTCTCGAGGATCGCATCCCGGCCGACGTCGGGCCGCGAGCCCGAACCGAGTCCGCGCGTCAGCGTCTTCCCGACCTGGATCTTGCGATGCGCGTCGCTGGCAGAGAGCGCCTGCACGTCGGTGTTGATCGAGATGAACTCGACCCCGACGAGCCGCTCCTCGATCATGCGGTTGACCGCGTTCCCCCCGGCCCCACCGACCCCGACCACCTTCATGCGGGCGAACTGCTCCTGCTCGTCGGCGATCTCAAACAACATGGTTCGTCTCCTCCTGGCGTTTTTCATTTGGGTCGTCCCGGTCTGAAGAAACTTTCGTCTTTTTCATCGATTTCACAAGTCTCTTTGTTGACTTTTTTCCGCCGCGCGGGGGGCCCCATCGGTCCCCGCGGCCCGGCACCGGAGAAAATCAGAAGAAATCACGGAACCACTCCTTCATCCGATCGAGCACCCGGTTCCACAGACCCTCGTCGTCCCGCCCTGAGAACGAAAGCTCTTCCTTGTTGCGGTCCTTGGCGTACAGCACGAGCCCGACGCCGGTGGCGAACCGGGGATCGTCGACCGAGTCCATCAGGCCGGTCACACCGAGCGGGTAGCCGATCCGGACCGGCAGGTCGAACGTGTGCTCGGCCAGCTCGGCCGTGCCGGGGAGCGCCGAGGCGCCACCGGTCAGGACCAGGCCGGCGGGGATCCGGTCGTGCCATTTGGTCTTCCGGATGTCATCGCGCACCAGGGCCAGGATCTCTTCCATCCGCGGCTGGATGATCGAGGCGATCGTGCGGCGCCCCACGCGGCGCTCGCCCTGGCCGGCCACCCGGGGCACGACCACCTCTTCGTCCGCTTCGACCAGGCGCGCCATGGCCGCCCCGTAGCGCTCCTTGATCCGCTCGGCGTCCTTGGCCGGGGTCCGGAGGCCGATGGCCAGGTCGTTGGTGACGCTGTTGCCGCCGAGGCCGATGACCGCCGTGTGACGGATCGCGCCCTCGTTGAAGATCGCCACGTCCGTCGTGCCGCCGCCGATGTCGACCAGCGCCACGCCCAGCTCCCGCTCGTCGTCGGTCAGCGCGCCGTAGGAAGACGCCAGCGGCTCGAGCACCAGGTCGCGCACCTGATAGCCGGCCTTCTGGATGGCCTTGACCAGGTTCTGCGCACTCGAGACCGCGCCGGTGACGATGTGGACGTCGACCTCCAGCCGGACCCCGGCCATGCCGGTCGGGTCCTTGATCCCCCGCTGGTCATCGACGGTGAACTCCTGAGGCAGGATGTGGAGGATCTCCCGGTCCATCGGAATCGCCACGGCCTTGGCGGCGTCGATCACCCGATTGATGTCGGCGCGGGTGATCTCGACGCCTCCACGCGACACCGCGATCACGCCGTGACTGTTGATGGACCGGATGTGGTCGCCCGCGATCCCGGCGTAGACGTTCCGCACCTCCACGCCCGCCATGAGCTCCGCCTCCTCGACCGCCCGCCCGATCGACACCACCGTCTTCTCCAGATTCACCACCACGCCGCGACGCAGCCCCTCCGAGCGACTCGTGCCGACGCCCACGATCTTCGCGTTCCGGTCGGCGTCCAGCTCGGCGATGATGCAGCCGATCTTGGTCGTGCCGATGTCCAGTCCGACGATGATGTTCTCCTTCGACATCCCCTATCCTTTCCGGACCACGATCTGGTCCTCGAACCGGAAGTCGAGGACCGTGTACGGGATCTCCTTCTCGTGGAGGTCGCGCAGCACGTCGTCGATGAGGGCGAGCTTTTCGATGGGCGTGTCGTGGGCCAGCACCACCGCGCCCTCCGAATGCACCAACCGCAACGTCACGGTCCCCCGACGATCGAGCTCGATGGTCGAGATCTCGCGGGCCAGCACCGGGTACTTCCGCTCGACCTCGCCCAGCCAGGCCAGAGTCCGCCGCACCGCCCCCGGCCGCACCCGGCCGGCCTCCACCACGGAGGCCGACGTCCATGGGCCGGTCAGCACCGGCACGTCCCATCCAGCGTGAAACGGGTCCACCGGCAGCACCCGCCCGGCGCTGTCGGCCGGCGTCAGCCGGTCGAGCGCGATCAGCGCCACCGGCCGCCGCTCCACGACCTCCAGCGCCAGACGGTTGGGGAACCGCCGCACCAGGCGCGCCGAGTGCACCAGCGGGTCCCTCTCCGCCCGCTCGGCGTACTGCCCGAGCCCGGACCAGTAGTGGATGTCGGCCCCCATGAGTCCCGCCTCGGCGACCAGCACATTGGGGTGGGCGACCTCCACCCCGATCACCCTCACCTCCCGGACCTTGAGCAGGTCCAGCCAGTCGCGCGAGTCCGCCAGCCGCACGCCGTGCCACACGACCAGGCCCAGGACGGCGACCGAAGCGGCCACTCGCATCGTGATGCGGACGCGTTTCCGCCGCTCCTCGCGCTGTCCGCGATCGATCCGGCGATTGCGCCGCGCCAGGGGGCTTGCCGACCGCGCTCGGCGCCAGATCACGACTCCGCCTCCAGAAACGCCAGGTCCCCGGGCGCGAACCCGATCAGCCGCACCTCCGGTTCGAGCCGCACGCCGAAGCGCTCGAGCACGCCCTGGTGGGCGGCGCGGATGCAGGCCAGCGCGTCGGCCGAGGAGGCCTCGCCCAGGTTGATCACGAAGTTGGCGTGCTTCTCGGAGATCTGCGCGTCGCCCGCGCGAAAGCCCTTGAGCCCGGCAGCCTCGATCAGGGCCCCCGCCGTCCGTCCGGTCGAGGACGCGCCCGACGGGTTCTTGAACGTCGACCCCCAGGAAGGGTGCTGGAGCGGCTGGGTGTCGCGCCGGGAGCGCGAGAGCTCGCGGGCGGCCGCGCGGATCGCCTCGGGCTCGCCCGGGACGATGCGGCAGACGACCGCGGTGACGATCAGGTCCGGCGGGAGGTTCCCGCTGCGGTAGGTCGGCCGCGCCTCGGCGCGCCCGATCCGCACGCGCTCGCCCTCCCACGTGATCCCCTCCACCTCCTCCACCAGGTTCCATGTCGACAGCTCCCGGATCCCGGCGTTCATGCGGACGGCACCCCCCAGGGAGCCGGGGACGCCCGCCAGGAACTGGAACCCCTCCCATCCGCGCGTCCACGCCTCTCGCACGAGGCGCGGCGTGTAGATCCCGGCCTCGATCCGCGCCCGCCCCCCGCTCCCGTCCATCTCGATCGCGTTGTAGTGCTCCGAGAGCTTGAGGACCAGCGGATGCTCCCGGGAGTCGTCGATCAGCACGTTGGCCCCGCCGCCCAGGACGAACGCTTCCCCTCCCTCGGCGCGATGCCACTCCACCGCCTCGGCCACGTCGGCTTCGCTGCGGGCCTCGCAGAAGACCCGCGCGACGCCTCCGATCTTGCAGTACGTCAGGGGCGCCAGCGGGACGTCGCGGCGGCAGGCGGCGGGAAGCACGGAGATCACCGGCCCTCCTCCGTCTGCGCGGCCAGCCGTGGCGCCAGCAGGTCGATGTCGCCGGCGCCCATCGTCACCACCACGTCGCCCGGCGCCAGCCGTGCCGCCACCAACCTCGCCTCGTCGGCCTCTCCCAGGTCGATCACCTCGGCCGCGCCCGCCGCCCGCGCCGCCCGGCTCACCAGCTCGGCGGTCACGCCCGGAATCGGGGCCTCACGGGCCGGGTATATGGGCATCACGAACACTACGTCCGCCGCGGCCAGCGACCGGCCGAACTCCTCGGCCAGGTCCCGCGTGCGCGAGTACAGGTGGGGCTGGAAGACGGCCACCAGCCGGCGACCCGGGAACGATCTCCGTGCGGTCGCGAGGGCGGCCTCGACCTCGGTCGGGTGGTGCGCGTAGTCGTCGATGATCGTCAGGTCCACTCCGGTTCGCACGATCTCGAAGCGGCGCTCGATTCCGCGCACTCGCGTGAGCCCGTCGCGGATGGCCCCGGGGTCCACATCCAGGGCCCAGCCGATGGCGGCCGCAGCGAGAGCGTTCCTCACGTTGTGCCGGCCGGGCAGTCCGAGCACGACCTCGCCCGCCGGCTCGCCGGCCAGCACGAGAGTGAAGCGGGATTCCATCTCCCCATCGAGCAGATCGGTGGCCCGTACGTCGGCGTGCTCGCCCAGACCGAAGGTCGTCCGGCGAATCCCGTCGCTGATCGGCAGGCTCCGCGCGCCGGGATCGTCGGCGCCCACCACCACCACCCCGCCGGCGGTCACCTGGCCCACGAATTCGGCGAACGCCGCGCGATAGGCCTGGGGGGTGCCATAGGTGTCGAGGTGGTCCACTTCCACGTTCGTCACCACCGCGTGACGCGGGCTCAGCGCCAGGAACGACCGGTCGAACTCGTCGGCTTCGGCGACCAGCCACTCCCCGCGGCCGATCCGGACGTTTCCCCCGCGGTCGCGCATCCGGCCGCCCACCATCACGGTCGGATCCCAGCCCGCCGCTTCGAGCACCGCGCCGATCATGGCCGTCGTGGTCGACTTGCCGTGCGTCCCCGCCACCGCGATGCCGGGGGAGCCGGTCATCAGGGCCCCGAGCATCTCGGCACGGCGCACGATCGGGTGGCCCCGTTCGCGCGCCGCGACCACCTCGGGCTCCTGCGCCTGGATGGCGGACGAGACGACGACTCCGTCGTCGGGGTGCAGGTGGTCGGGCGAGTGGCCGGTGTGGATCTGAGCGCCGAGCGCGGTCAGGTGAGGCGCCGCCGCCCCCGGCCGGAGATCGCAGCCGGTCACGACCAGCCCGCGGTCCAGCAGGATCTCGGCCAGGGCGCACATCCCCGCCCCCCCGATCCCCATGAAGTGGAGCCGCCGGCGCTGGCCGATGAGCCGGGTGGCCTCGGCGACGCTCATGCCGCCTCCGCGATCTCGATCACGCGATCGGCCACGTCGGCGGCCGCGCGCGGTCGGCCCAGGCCCCGGGCGGCGCGGGCCATCGACGCGCGGCGCCCGGAGTCGGCCAGCAGGCCGTCGATCAGGTGCCCCAGCCGCCGCGCCGCGAGGTCCCGCTCGAGCACCACGATCGCCGCGCCGGCCGACTCGAGCGCGCGGGCGTTGGCGGTCTGGTGGTCGGCGGTCGCGTGGGGGTAGGGCACGACGATGGCGGGGATGCCCCAGGCGGTCACCTCGGCCAGCGTCATCGCACCTCCCCGGCACACGATCAGGTCCAGCCGCGGGTAGACGGCGCCCATCGGGGCGAAGAACGGACGGACCACGAATCGCCGCGGCCACGCGGCCGCCGCCTCGATCCGCGCGTGATCGGCGGCGCCGGTCTGCCAGACGAGGTTGTAGCCGGCCGCGTCGGGATCCCCCGCGAGGAGCCCCAGCACGGCGTCGTTGATTCCGCGCGCCCCCTGGCTCGCGCCGAACACCCCCACGGTGAGGCGGCCCGCATCGAGCCGCTCCGCGAAGTCCGCCTCGGCGGGCTCGGGCGGAGCGATCGGGCTCCCGGTCACCTCCACCTTGCCGGACCCCCCCAGACGCTCGGCCACCTCCTCGTACTGGACGCACACCCGGCGGGCGAAGCGGGCCAGGAAGCGGGTGGCCATGCCGGGCACGCTGTTCTGCTCCTGGAGCAGGATCGGGATCCCGGCCACCCGGGCGGCGAGAACGATCGGCACCGAGACGTACCCTCCGGTCCCCACGGCCACCTGCGGCTGGTGGTCGCGCAGGATGCGCCGGGCGGCCGCCACCGCCCGCGTCAGCCGCCACGGCAGGAGCGCGTTCCGCCACCAGCGGCCGCGCTCCACCGCCGGCGTGGCCAGGAACCGGTGCGGCAGCCCCGACCCGGCGAGGAACGCGCGGTCGGGGCCGCGCGTGCCGCCCACCAGGAGGACGTCCGCCCCGCGGCGGGCGAGCTCCCGCCCCAGCTCGAGCGCCGGCGTCAGGTGGCCGCCCGTTCCGCCGCCCGCGATCACGACGCGGATCCCGTCGGCCGCATCACGACCCACCAGCCGGAGCCTTCCGCAGGCGCGGTCGCCAGCCGCGCCGCTCGCGCCGGCGGGGGATCTCCTCCACCGCATCGCGCGAGACGGAGAGGAGGATGCCCACCCCAGCGAGCTGCACGATCAGCGAAGTCCCCCCGTAGGAGATGAAGGGGAGCGTCAGGCCGGTCGTGGGCAGCACCGCCGTGGCCACACCGATGTTGACCACCGCCGACAGGAGGACCAGCAGCGTCACGCCCGACGCCAGCAGGAAGCCGAAACCGTCGGGCGCCCGTCGCGCGATCCGGAAGCCCAGCCACCCGAACACCAGGAACGCGCCGAGCACCGCGAGCGAGCCGAGGATCCCCAGCTCCTCGCCCACGATCGCGAAGATGAAGTCGTTGTGGGCCGCCGGCAGGAACGCGAACTTCTGTTTGCTCGATCCCAGCCCCACGCCGAACCATCCGCCCGACCCGAGGCTGATCAGCGACTGGTGGATCTGGTAGGAGACTCCCTGGAGATCTTCCCCCGGATCGACGAACGCGGTCAGCCGCCGCAGGCGGTAGGGCTCCGCCACCAGCACCACGACGCCGACGGGCACCGCCGCGGCCGCCACCGCCGCGAGATGACGGATCCGGACGCCTCCGAGAAGCAGCATCGACCACGCGATCGCCAGCAGCAGCACGGCGCCCTTGAAGTCCGGCTGGAGGACCAGGAGGAGCCCCATGATCCCCGGCACCACCAGGAGCGGCACGAGGCCGTCGGACGCCCGATCCAGCCGCGCCCCCTGGCGGGCGAGCGTAGCGGCCATCCACACGACCAGGGCCAGCTTGGCCAGCTCCAGAGGCTGGAACGTCACCCCCGGAAGGGCCAGCCACCGGCGGGCGCCGCCCGACTCGATCGTCCACGCCTCCATTCCCGGGACCACCAGGACGGCGAGGAGCGCCATGCTCCCCCACAAGAACGGCTTCGAGAGCCGCTCCCACCACCGGTAATCGAGCCGCGAGAGCGCGAGCATGACGGCGATGCCGATCGCCGCCTTCGCCAGCTGTTCGGTGAAGTAGACCGTGCTCTGGCCGAAGTGGACGAGCGAGAGGACCGAGCTCGCGCTGTAGACCATGACGAGGCCGAACCCGACCATCAGGTAGGCCAGAAGCCTGATCTGCCGGTCCACCGGCCCGTGCTCGGGCGCGCGGCGGGCGGCCACCCGGCCGAGCGGGGCGCCCCGGGCCTCGCGGCGGCGGGCCTTCGCGGGCATCACCGCGCCCCGCCGGGCGGACAGACCGCGCGCCGCGCCAGATCGCGGAACGCGTCTCCCCGACGCTCGTAGTTCTCGAACTGATCGTAGGAGGAACACGCCGGGGAGAGGAGAACCACGTCGCCGGGCCGGGCGATCTCGCGCGCCCGCTCCACCGCGCGCTCCAAGGTGCCCGCGACCTCTACGTCGACGACGCCGCCCAGCTCCCCGGCGATCCGGTCGGCCGCTTCGCCGATCGCCAGAACCCGGCGGGCGCGCGCCTCGAGACCGGGCAGGAGCCGGGCGTAGGGTGATCCCTTGTGCCGCCCGCCCAGGATGACCACGAGGGGGGCGTCGAACGCCTCGATCGCCACCACGGTCGACTCCACGTTGGTCGCCTTCGAATCGTTCACGAACCGGACCCCGTCCTCCTCGGCCACCGTCTCCAGTCGATGCGGCACACCGGGGAACGTCGCCAGAGCGCGGGCGATCGCCTCCGGGCCCACCCCCCTCCGGGCCGCCGCGGCGGTCGCCGCCAGGGCGTTCTGCACGTTGTGGGCGCCGGGGATCCCGAGCCGGTCGACCGGCAGGATCCGGCCCTCGCCGGGCTCGTCCACCAGGGCGATCCACCCGTCCACGACGGCGGCCCCGCGGCGGGGAGAGTCCGCCGTGGCGCCGGTTCCGGCCTTCGCGGCGAGATTCCCCGTCCGGTCGAACCAGTGGAGGGCCGGGCCCGCCCGGGCGTCGCCGGCAAAGTCCGCCACCACCGGATCCTCCCGGTTCAGGACGAGGTCGTCCTCCGGTCCCATGTTCTCCAGGATCCGACGTTTGTCGGCGACGTAGGCCTCCAGGTCCGGATAGACATCCAGGTGGTCGGGCGCCACGTTCAGGACGACCGCCACCCGCGGCCGGAAGGTGGCGATCCGGGCCAGCTGGAAGGACGAAACCTCGAGCACGTACCAGTCCACGGTGCGTCGTTCGCGCACGGCCGCCGAGAAGGCCTCGCCGATGTTCCCCGCCACCGCCACGTCGAGCCCGCCCTCGCGGGCGATGGCTCCCAGGAGCGCGGTGGTGGTCGTCTTGCCGTTGGTTCCGGTGATCGCGGCGATCGGCGCGGCCGCGAGCCACGACGCCACCTCGATCTCGGAGTAGATCGGCCGACCGGCGATCGCCGGATCGAGGAGGATCGGGGCACTCGGGGGAACGCCGGGGCTCACCACGATCCAGTCGCAGGCCGCCAGACGCCCCCGGTCGTGCCCGCCGATCTCGACGTCGATCCCCGCCGCCAGCAGCGCGGCGGCGGACCCCCGGGTCTCGTCGCGGCGCTCGGCGTCGGAGGCGTACACCCGGGCGCCCCGCTCCGCCAGGAGCCGCGCCACGGCCGTCCCCGATCGCGCCAGGCCGATCACGCCGACCCGCGCGCCCTCGATCCGCTCGGGCGCGCTCATCGCAGCTTCAGGGTGGAGGCCGCCAGCATCGCGAACAGGATTCCCAGGATGTAAAAGCGCAGGACGATCTTCTCCTCGGCCCAGCCCGACAGCTCGAAATGGTGGTGCAGCGGGCTCATCTTGAACACCCGCTTGCCGCGCAGCTTGAAAGACACGACCTGGATGACGACGCTCACCGTCTCCATCACGAAGACGCCCCCGATCAGGACCAGGACGAACTCGATCTTCAGCAGGATCGCGAGCGTCCCGAACGCCCCGCCGATCGCGAGCGAGCCGGTGTCGCCCATGAAGACCTGCGCCGGGTGGGCGTTGAACCAGAGGAAACCCAGCGCCGCGCCCACCAGAGCCAGGCAGTAGATCGTCAGCTCCCCGCTTCCCGGCAGGTGCAGGATCTGGAGGTACTCGGACCAGTCGGCCCGCCCGATCACGTAGGCGAAGGCGGCGAACGCGGCCGCCGCGATCCCGGTGAGCCCGATCGCCAGGCCGTCGAGCCCGTCGGTCAGGTTCACCGCGTTCGTGAAAGCGGTCACGACCAGGATGATGAACGGGATGTAGAGCCAGCCGAAATCGAGCGCGAGATCCTTGAAGAACGGCACCTGGGTGGACGAGGTCCAATCGCCGTGGATCGGCTGGAAGAACAGCCACGCTCCGAGCAGCACGCCGAAGAGGACCTGGCCGACGATCTTCTGGATCACGATCAGGCCCTTCGACTGGCGCTTCACGACCTTGAGCCAGTCGTCCAGGAACCCGAGCCCGCCCATCCACAGCGTCGCCGCCAGGATGATCTGGATGAACGGCTCGGACAAGTCCGCCCACAGCGCCGTCGGCACGACGACCGCGACGAGGACGAGGAGACCGCCCATCGTCGGTGTCCCGGCCTTCCTCCGGTGGGCCTCCGGCCCCTCCTCGCGGATCATCTGGCCGGCCTTGAGGTGGCGCAGCTTGCGGATCATCCACGGCCCGAGCACGAACGACAGCACGAGCGCGGTCACCATCGCGTAGGCGCCGCGGAACGTGATGTACCGGAAGAGGTTGAAGAACGTGTAGTCGCTCGCCAGCGGGACCAGGAGATGATAGAGCACGGCTCAGCCCCCTCCCCGCGCCGGGGCGCCGGCCGCCGACCCGTCGAGGCACGCGTCGCGCACCGCGGCGACCACCCGCTCGAGTTCCGCGCCGCGGCTGGCCTTGAAGAGCACGGCATCCCCGGGGCGGAGGTGAGCGACCAGCCATTCGGCGGCCTCCTCGCGGGAGTCGAATCGCTCCGCCCTCGGCGGGTTCCCCCCGTCGGCGCCGCGGGCTCCGTCGGCGATCGCCGCGGCGCCGGGTCCCACGGCCACCACCACGTCGACGGCGGAGGCCACGTCACTCCCCACCTCGGCGTGCAGCTCGGCACTGCGAACCCCCAGCTCCAGCATCTCGCCGAGCACCGCGATGCGCCGCCGCGCGCCACCCAGTCCGGCCAGCGTCGAGGCCGCCGAGCGCACGCTCTCGGGGTTCGCGTTGTAGCAATCGACGAGCGCCGTGACGGCGCCCCAGCGCTCCAGCTGCATCCGCATCGGCAGCATCCCCGGCTCGGCCAGCCCGCCCGCGATCTCCGCCGACGCGAGCCCCGCCTCGAGGCCGACCGCCACCGCGGCCAGGCCGTTCACCACATTGTGGCGGCCCACCAGTCGCAGCCGGTAGGTGCGCCCGTCCAGCGAAAAGCTGCCGCGGCCCTCGTCGTCGAGCGACCACGCCTCGGGCCGCAGGTCGTTCCCGGGACCGAAACCGTAGGAGAGCGTTCGGCAGGGCAGGCCGCGGGCGGACTCGCGGAGCACCGCCTGATCGCCGCAGTAGATCAAGAGGTCGCCGGGCCCGAGCGCGTGGGCCAGGGCCATCTTCTCCTCCAGCACCGCCTCCATCGTGCCGAGCCCCTCGAGGTGGCTGGCCGCCACGTTCGTGAGGACGCCGATCTCCGGATCCGAGATCCGGGCCAGCGGTCCGATCTCGCCCGGCTGGTTCGTTCCCAGCTCCACCACCGCCCATTCGTGCTCGGGACCGATCTCCAGCAGCGTCAGCGGGACTCCCACCTGGTTGTTCAGGTTCCCCGAGGTCCGCGCCGTCCGGAACCGCTGCGACAGCACGGCCGCCACGAGCTCCTTGGTCGTGGTCTTGCCGTTCGAGCCCGTGATCCCCACCACGCGGGCCGGCAGCCGGCGGCGGTGAAACGCCGCCAGGGCCTGCAGCGCCCGGCGGCCGTCCTCGACCTCCCAGCGCGCGGTCCGGTCGCGGCCCGCGAACTCCTGGTCCTCGGCGACCACCACGCCGGTCGCACCCGCGGCCACCGCCTCCGCCAGGTGATCGTGGCCGTCGTGGCGGTCCCCGCAAATCGCCACGAACAGGTCGTCCTCGAGCGTGCGCCGACTGTCGATCCCCACGCGCGCGAACCGCGCCGTGGGATCCGGAAGCGCGGCGGGCTCCCGGCCGAGCGCGGCGGTGACCTCGGCCGGGTCGAAGGCCGCGCTCACCCGCCCGCCTCGCGCTCGGCCAGCGCCGCCTGGAGCGCTTCCCGGTCGGACCATGGCAGCTTCTCGTCGCCGATCCACTGGTAGGCCTCGTCGCCCTTGCCGAGCAGGCACACGACGTCGCCGGGCGCGGCCTCGGTCACCGCGCGGCGGATCGCTTCGGCGCGGTCGTCGATCCGCTCCCAGCGCGCCGAGGTCCCTTCGAAGCCGGCCAGCGTGTCCCCCATGATCCTTTCGATCGGCTCCCGCCGCGGGTTGTCGATGGTCACGTACGCCACGTCCGCCAGCCGTCCGGCGATCCGGGCCATCTCGGGTCGCTTGCTCCGATCGCGCTCCCCCCCGCATCCGAAGATGCAGAAGATCCGGCGCGGGCCGGTGTCGCGGACGGTCGCGAGGATCCGCTCGAACGCGAGCGGCGTGTGGGCGTAATCTACCACTCCGGTGACCCCCGCTCCCCGGTAGACCTCGTAGCGGCCGGGCACCCGGTCCACGGTCGCCAGGGCCGCCCCCACGCGCCCGGGCTCGATCCCCAGCGCCACGCCGAGCGCCGCGGCCGCCAGCGCGTTGGCCGCGTTGAAGCGGCCGGCCATGGCGAGCCGGGTGGCGAAGCTTCCGGCGGGAGTACGCACCTCGAGCTCCGTGCCGTCGGGCTCGCACTCGATCCGCTCGGCCGCCACCTCGACCGAAGGGTCCGTCAGGCTGAAGCGCCACGTGCCCGGCGGGCCGGCCTCGCGGAAGCGTTCCCCCCACGGGTCGTCCGCGTTCACGACCGCCGGGACGCCCAGCTCCCGGAGCCGGCGGAAGAACCGGAGCTTGGATTCGCCGTACGCTTCCATCGAACCGTGGAAGTCCAGGTGCTCGGCGCTCAGGTTGGTGAACGCTCCGGCGGCGAAGTGGATGCCCCCCGTGCGACCGAGCTCCAGGGCGTGGCTCGACACCTCCATCGCCACCGCGTCCACCCCGTCGTCGGCCAGCTGTCCGAATGTCCGCGCCATGTCCGGCGCCTCGGGGGTCGTGAAGCCCGTCGCCGCCGCCACCGACCCGCGCCGGATGCCCAGCGTGCCGAGGATCGCCACCTGTGGCCAGCGCGCTTCGAGAATGGCCGCCGCCATGAACGAGGTGGTCGTCTTGCCGTTGGTCCCGGTGATCCCCACCACGGCCAGCCGGCGCGTGGGATCGCCCCAGATCGCGTGCGACGCCGGCCCCATCGCCGCCCGCACATCGGCCACCTCCAGCACCGGCAGCGGCCAGTCCCCCGGGCGCGACACCATCGCGGCCGCGGCACCGGCGGCCGCGGCGGCGGCCACGAACTCGTGCCCGTCTCGCTCGAAGCCGGGCACGGCGGCGAACAGGTCCCCCGGCCGCACCCGCCGGCTGTCGTGGGTCACGCCGGTCACCACCGTGCCTCCCGGTCCGCGGACCCGTCCCGACGTCAGGCGCGCCAGTCGGTCGAGGGTCGCGGACGGGGATGTCGGCACGGGCTTCCTCTCTCACGGGTTCGAGACTGCGACGGTCGAGCCACGGGGAACGACCTCGCCGGGCTCGGGCGTCTGTCCCGACAGCCGGCCGGTGCCGGTGAACGCGAGCCGGATTCCCAGCCGCGACGCGCGGGCGATCGCCTCGCGGAGGGAGAGTCCGGTCAGGTCCGGAATCTTCACGTGGGTTCGGGGGTCGTAGGCCGGCTCGGGCGGCCCGCGTTCGTCCCGCACGTCGATCACGTACGGCTCGACCGCCTCCTCGTAGAGGTCCTCCGGCAACTCGATCATCGGAGTCCATCCCCCCGCCGTGGAATCCGCCGCCTCGCGCGGCCAGGCGGGAAGGTCCACCACGCTGTCCGATACCGTCCAGACCACCCGGTCGGGCGATCGCATGCGGCCCACCAGCGAGGCGTCGCCCCCTGACGTTTCCGAGATGAGAGTCGATTCCATGGCCCGGCGGAAGACCGGCGCGGCCACCGCACCGCCGTAGAACGCGCCGACCGGCTCGTCGATCCGGACGAACACCACGTACCGCGGGTCCATGGCCGGGAAGAATCCCGCGAAGGAGGAGGTGTACCGCCCGCGGACGTATCCTCCCGCACTCGTCTTGCGCGCCGTTCCCGTCTTGCCGGCCACGGGCAGAACGTCGATCTGCGCGCTCCGCGCCGTCCCCTGCTCCACCACCCGGACCAGCGCCCGGGTCACGAGGCGGGCGTTCTCGGCGCTCATGACCCGACGCACGCGCTGGGGCCGTCCCTCGAAGTCGGTGGTCCCTCCCATCGACTGGACCTTCGATACCAGATAGGGCCGGAGCAGTTCCCCACCGTTGGCGATGGCCGCGAATCCCATCGCCATCTGGACAGACGTCACCATGACCTCGTATCCCATCGCCACCGACGCCGACGTCATCGACGACCACTGATCGGGGCGCCTCAGGAGTCCTCTCGGCTCGCCGGGAAAGTCGAGCCCGCTGGGGAGCCCGAATCCGAAGCGGCGGGCATACTCGTAGAGCCTTTCGTCACCCAGCCGGTCGGCGAGCTTCGCCGCGCAGATGTTCGACGACTCTTCGATCACCTCCTCGATCGACAGCCAGCCGTAGGGATGCACGTCGGTGAGGATGCGACCGTCGTTCGACCAGCGGCCGTTCTCGCAGAACACCGAGTCGGTGGGCGCCGCGAGGTTCTCCTCGTACAACCCCACCAGGGTCACCACCTTGAACGTGGACCCCGGCTCGAACTGATCGACCACGGCGTGATTCAGGGCCGTTGTCGCCGGGGCCTCGCCGCCTTGGCGGCTGGCCAGGGCGAGGATCTCACCGGTTCGGGGATCCACCACGACGATGCTGCCGCTCATCGCGCGCGAGTTCTCCACCGCGTCGCCAAGCGCGGCCTCCACGATCTCCTGCAACCCGACGTCGATCGTCAGGTAGATGTCCTTGCCGTGGACGGGCGGTTCCAGGGGGTACGTGAAGTTCGGGTATTCGCGGCCGAGCGCGTCGCGCTGATGGACCGCGAAACCCGCACGGCCGCGCAACGCGTCGTCGTACTGCAGCTCCAACCCCTCGATGCCGATGTTGTCGGGATCGACGCGTCCGAGGAGCGCCGCGGCCATGTCGCCGTGGGGGTAGTCGCGGACCCCGTAGGTCTCCACGCCGACGCCTTCGATGTCGGCCTCGGCGAGGCGCTGCACCGTCTCCCGTTCCACGCCGCGGAGCAGCCGCTGGTACCACCCGCCGCGGGCGATCTTCGCCCGCAGCTCCTCCTCGTCGTACGGGACGATCCGGGTGAACTCCGCGACGAACCGGTCGGGATCCTCGATCCGTCGGGGGACGAGGTAGATCTCGTATTGCTCCCGGTTGATCGCAAGAGGGATCCCGTTGCGATCGAAGATGCGGCCGCGATCGGGCTGGATGACGACCCGCTTCTTCTGCTGTCCCTGGGCGGCCTCGACCCATTCCCGATGGTCCAGGACCTGGATGTCGAAAAGCGCCCACGCGAGGCGGACGGAGAAGGCGACGAGCAGCAGATACAGAACCCGCTGTCGGCGCCGGGAGATCTCGATGCGGTGGGCCTCCATGACGCCGCGGCTCCTATCGGCTGGTCAGCGCGAGCGCTTCCTCCTGCCACAGGTCGTCGAACCAGGCGGAGAGGGCGGCCACGGGACCCTCGCCCGCGCGGACCGCGTCGCCCCCGCCCCCCGCGGCTCGATCGGCCACCGGGAGCCAGACGACGTCCTCTTCGCTCGGCGCGACCATCCCGAGGCGCTCCGCGGCTTCCCGGGCCACGCGATCGCGCGTCGTCAGCCCGGCGATTGCCCGCACGAGTTCTTCGTTGCGGAGCTCGATCTCCCGGGCCTCGGCCTTGCGCTCCATGACTCGGTGGGACCATTCGATGGACACCGACTGGAGGTAGATCTTGCCGACCACGACGGAGCCGGCGATCACGAGCAAGGCGGGTAGATAGCGGATCAGGAAGTTCTCCCGCCGGCGCACGCGCCGCTCGATCTTCTGATACTCGTGGACGTAGGCGTTCACGGGCGGCGCTCCGGTTGCAGGCCGCGGGCCGCGGCTCGTACGCGCTCGGCGGCGCGCAGGCGGGCGCTTCGGGCTCTCGGGTTGGACGCGATTTCCTCCGCGCCGGGCTCGATCGAGCGCCGGGTGAGGAGCGCGGCCTCGGCCACCTTGTCGCAGCGGCAGACCGGGAAGTCCGGCGGGCACACGCACTCCAAAACCATTTCGCGGAAGAACCGCTTGACGATGCGGTCCTCGAGCGAGTGGTAGGAGATGACGGCCATGCGGCCGCCCACGACGATCCGCGCGAAGATGCGCGGCAACCCCTCCTGAAGGGAGGCGAGCTCGTCGTTCACCGCGATCCGCAGCGCCTGGAACACGCGCGCCACGGACTTGAGCGGGTGGCCGGATGAGGGGACGGCCGACTCCACGATCTCGCGAAGCCGGCCGGTCGACTCCAGGGGCGCCCGTTCCCGCTCGCGAACGATCGCGCGGGCGATGGATCGGGCGTGTCGCTCCTCGCCGTAGTCACGGAAGATCCGGGCGAGGGTGTCGATATCGGCGCGCGTCAACAAGCTCCGTGCAGGTTCCCCTCTGGGCCCCATCCGCATATCCAGTGGAGCGTCCTGTCGGTAGCTGAAGCCGCGCGCCATTTCGTCGATCTGTCGGGACGAGACGCCCAGGTCGAGCAGCGCCCCGTCGAAGCGGGTCCCGGCCGTGGCCGGAACCCGGTCCAGCTCGGAGAAGTTCATCTGGTGGAGCTCCACCCGGTCTCCGAAGCGGGCGAGCCGCCGTCCGGCGCGCTCGATCGCTTCGGGGTCCCGGTCCAGTCCCACCAGCCGCCCGTCGGGCTCGGCCGCATCGAGGATCGCCTCCGCGTGACCGCCGTCGCCGAGGGTCCCGTCCAGGTAGATCCCGCCGCTGAAGGGCGCGAGCGCCGCCAGCGTCTCGGAGAGGAGGGCGGGTTCATGGTAGCGCGCGGAGCCATCCAACCGATTCCTCCTCGGAGGCCTACAGGAACTGGGCGCGCCAGGCGTCGAAATCGTCGCCGGCGGAGCCGACGTACTCGCGATAGCGCTCCGGATCCCACATCTCGATGACCTCGCCGGCGCCCACGAAGAGGATCTCGGGGCCGATCCCGGCGACCTCCGCCAGGTGGGGCGGGATCGAGATCCGGCCCTGGCCGTCGACCGAGGCCTCGGCCGTGTGGTGCATGAGCTGGAGGTAGAGCCGCCGCTGCTCCGGGTCCACCCGCGCCTTCCGGCGCTCGAGCCGCTCCACGACCTTTCCCCACTGGGGCTCGGGATAGAGGAAGAGGCACGGGCCCAGCCCGCGGGTCGCCACGAACGACCCGCTTGGCTCCCCGTTGCGGAACCGCGCGGGGAGGCTGACCCGGCCCTTCTCGTCGACCGAGTGGGTGTACTGACCGAAGAACGACGTGACGAACCTGCTTTCACCCTTGGATTCTCACTCCTCCCATACTATCCCATTTCTTCCCACGAAACCCCACCACTCTACCACGACGCTCCACCGCGTGTCAAGCGAAGACGAAAAAAAAGCCGCCCCCGGGTCCGGGGGCGGCTCGTCGCGCGGTTCTGGAGGGGGCTTCGCTCTATCCCTCGGCCCCGCCCGGCGCCTCCGGCGTGGGCGGAGTCCCGGCGTCCTCCGCCGGCGGCTCCTCGGTCGGGGTCTCCATCTCGGGGGCCGGCATCTCGCTCTCCTCCACCGGGGTCTCCGCGGCGGGGGCCTCGGGCTCCGCGGCCGGCTCCGGCGAGACGGGGATTCCCGTCAGCACCGGGATCCCGCCGATCCGGGCCGGCGCGCCGTCGGCGGTGGCCGACACGATGACGCCGAAGGTGTCCAGGGACGTGGTGCCATTGAACGTTCCCTGGCCGGTCTCGGGGTCCACGTTCAGTACGCCGCCCAGCGTCGACTCGGGGACCCGGTCCTTGGAGGGTACGATCCACACCGTGTAGGCGTTGACGTCCCGGTTCGGCTCGTCCAGCTCGTCCACGGCCGGCAGGGCCGACACCTCGAGAACGAACGTGTTCGCCGGCTCCCCTTCGGTCACGCGGACCTCGCCGCGGGCACCCGGCGCGCGATCGGTCGCCGACAGGGCGTACTCCCAGTCGTGCGTCTCGATTGGCTCCTCGGCCGTCTCCGCGGCGTCCTCGGCCACGTCGGCGGCGTCCTCGGCCACGTCGGCGGTCTCGTCGGCCACGTCGGCGGTCTCGTCGGTGGCCTCCTCGACCGCTTCCTCGGTCTCCTCCACGGTCGTCGTGTCGCCGATCACTTCGGCGTCCTGCGCCACGACGGGCGCCGCCCACAGTGCGAGGGCGATGGTGGTCACCCCGATGGAACGGATCATGTGGTCCTCCTGTCTCGCGTTTCGGTGGTGCTCATTCGAGCTCGGATGTATGTATGGACTCGTCGGGTTCCGAAGTACCCCGGCCCGAGCTTCCCGGTTCCGGCCGCGCCAGCCGATCGGGGCCGAGCACCTCGTAGTCGGCGGAGATCTCCCGCGCGGCGAGCGCGGAGTCCTGCCGGCGGCGATCCCGGCGCCACTTCCAGGCCCCGAAGAGCCCCGCGGCAGCGAGCTTGGTCACCACCACCGCCGGGCTGCCCCGGAGGAGCCAGCGGACGATCCACCTTCCGATCACCATTCGATTCACGAGCCCCACTTCGCCTCCCTTCGCTCGAGCCACGAACATTGTAACCGCGGCCGGAGTCGCGGACTGTAAGACGCCCTGCCTTACTCCCTGTGGAGTGAAACGGCCAGGCG
>DATLFF010000035.1:0-2535 GCA_035524915.1 Gemmatimonadota bacterium
GCTCCAGATGATCGATTCGCGGGACTACGGCGTCTGCCAGGTCTGCGGGAAGCCGATCCCGGTCGCCCGCATGGAGGAGCTGCCGACGGCGTTCCGCTGCGTGGACTGCATGTCCTGATCCCCGGCCCGGGGTCGCGCCAGATGCTCAAGGTCACCCGCTTCTCTCCCGACGGCCCCACCGTGACCACGGCCACTTTCGATCCCGCGTCGTGGCCGCCGGGGCCCGGCGAGATCGTATGGATCGACCTCGAGGCCCCCACCGATCGGGAGCTGGCGATCCTGGCGGACCCGTTCCACTTCCATCCGCTGGCAATCGAGGACTGCGTCACTCCGGAGCACCAGCCCAAGATCGAGGACTTCGGACCCTACCTGTTCCTGATCTTCCGCGGGATCGACTTCAACCCGCCGGTGGAGGCGTTCCAGACGCAGAAGCTCGGGGCCTTTCTCGGCCCCGACTACCTCGTCACGTACCACCGGCGCCCGCTCCAGAGCGTGGATGCGATCCACGCCAAGCACGAGCTGCCGGAGAGCCAGGGGCTGTGCAAGGGGGCCTCGCACCTGCTGTACGAGATCCTGGACCTGATGATCGAGCGCTACTTCCCGGTGCTCGAGCAGGTAGAAGAAGAGCTCGACGCCCTCGAGAAGCGAATCTTTGCCGATCCGTCGCCCGAGACGCTGGACGGGATCCTCGAGGCCAAGCGGCGCGTGGTCGAGGTCAAGCGCGCGATCGTTCCCCATCGCGAGCTGTTCGGCCGGATCGGCCGCGGCGAGTTCGAGGAGATCGAGCCCGGGCTGCTCCCGTTCTACCGCGACCTCTACGACTCCACCTACCGGCTGGCCGACGTGGCGGACAGCTACCGCGACCTGCTCTCCGGGACCATGGACGCCTATCTCTCGGTGGTCAGCCACCGGCTGAACGAGGTGATGAAGGTCCTCACGATCTTCGCCACCATCCTGCTACCGCTCACGTTCATCGCCGGCGTCTACGGGATGAACTTCGAGCACATCCCCGAGCTGGGGTGGCGCTACGGCTACTTCGCGGTCTGGGGCGTGATGCTCGCCATCGCCCTGGGGATGCTCGTCTTCTTCCGCCGCAGGGGATGGATGTGACGCGGGCGCTCGCTGCGGCGGCGGTGCTGGCCGCGACCCCGCCGCTCTTCGCCCAGGCTCCGTTCCCTCCGGGCCCGGGTCCCTACGACCCGGCCGTCCCCACGCCGGCGGAAGCCCGCGGCTTCGATACCGGCACGACCTTCTCCACCTGGCGCGACGTGGAGCGCGTGGTGGACGCGATCGCGGCCGCCTCCGGACGGGTGCGGGTGGAGCCCTACGGCACGACTCCCGAGAACCGGTCGCTGCGACTGGCGTGGGTCACCTCTCCCGCCCAGCTGGCCCGGCTGGACTCGCTGAGGGCCGCCAACCGCGCGTTCCTGGAGGGCGCGTCGGGCGAGCTGCCGGACGACCATCCGGTGTTCGTCTGGCTCTCCTTCGGCGTGCACGGCGACGAGGCGGCCTCCACCGAGGCGGCGCTCGAGCTGCTCTACCACCTCGCGGCCGCGCGGGACCCGGCGACGGTGGCCTGGCTGGACGCGGCGGTGGTGGTGATCGACCCGCTCCTGAATCCCGACGGCCACGAGCGCTACGCGGCCTGGTACCGATCGGTTGCGGGGCCTGCGCCCGACCCCGATCCCGAAGCCCGCGAGCACCGTCCACCCTGGCCGGGCGGCCGCACCAACCACTGGAACTTCGACCTGAACCGCGACTGGGCATGGGGCGTGCAGCCGGAGACTCGGGGCCGCCGCGCCGTCTACCTCGCCACGCTCCCCCAGGTCCACGTGGACTTCCACGAGATGGACGCCGGGTCCACCTACTTCTTCTTCCCGCCGGCCCAGCCGGTGCACGTGCTCTACCCCGAGTCGACCGACCGCTGGGGCCGCGTGTTCGGCGAGGCCAACGCGCGCGCCTTCGACGCCCGCGGATGGGCCTACTACACGGAGGAGGACTTCGACCTCTTCTATCCCGGATACGGCGACTCCTGGCCGAGCTTCTACGGCGCGACCGGCATGACCTACGAGCAGGCGGGGGGCGGCTCGGCCGGGGTGGCGATCGACCGGCCGGGGCTCGGCCGCCTGACCCTCACCGAGCGCGCGCTGCACCACCTGGTCGCCGCGCTGACGACGATCGAGACCGCGGTCGCCCACCGAACCGAGCGGCTGGCGGACTTCGCCGACTTCTGGCGGGCGCCGGGCCGCGCCGCGCCCGGCGCGCCGGCGGTCTGGCTCCTGCCCGCGGACGACCCCGAGGCGCGCGAGCTGGCGGCGCTCCTGCACGCGCAGGGGATCGGGGTCGACACGCTCGCCGCCTGGAGCGGCGCGGCGGACCTGACACCCTACCCCCACGCGCCGCGGGCGGTGGACTCACTGCCGCCGGGGACGCTGGTCGTGCGCTCGGATCAGCCCCTCGGCCGCTACCTGGCCGCGCTCCTCTCTCCGTCGACGGCGCTTCCCGACACCACGCTCTTCTACGACGTCACCGGAT
>DATLFF010000036.1:0-4206 GCA_035524915.1 Gemmatimonadota bacterium
CGGGCCGTGGCCGGAGTGGGCGGCGGCATGGCAGAAGGCCTGGGGAGGGCCGGACGGGGCGCCCGGCGCGTGGCCCCCGCAGTGGGAGCACCCTGCCGCGGACCCCGCCGATCGCGCGCTCCTCGCGGCCGCCGCGGCCGCGGCCGCCGACGGCTGAGCCCCCGCTCGGAGGGTCCCGCGGCCGCCGCGTCGCGGCGGGTCAGGTCTTCGCGCGCGTGAGGAGCCCCAGCCCCATGACCAGGAAGACGATGTTGCCGAGCCACGCCGCCGCGACCGGGGACAGCCCGCCGCCGTAGCCCACGCCCTGCCCCACCCGCAGGAAGCCCCAGAAGATGATCGTGAGGAAGAGCGCGAGGCCGAATCCGGCCGAGGCGCTCCGGCCTCCCCCGGTGTGGACGGCCGAGCCCACCAGCGCCACGCCGAAGAGCACGATGATCACGTTGGCGAAGGGATAGGAGACCTTCATCTGGAGGTCGACCTGCTCCTTCCGGGTCTCGGCCCCGAGGCGCTCGCGGTCGGCGATGTACTGCTGGAGGTCGCGGTACCCGATCTCCTCCGGATCCTTCTCGCGCGCCAGCAGCTCCTGAGGAGTGTCGTCGAGGTGCGGGGAGTGGAGGATCTGGAAGGCGAACATCCGCTCCTCCACCGGACGCCGGGGGGCGGCGGAGTCGGCGGGGGCGGTCCCCGCCGAGGCCGCTCCGGTCGTGCCGCCGCTCGCGGCCGTCTCCTCCGTGGGCGTCCCGGCTTCCGTGTCCGCCGCCGGGGCCCGTCGCGCGCGGATTCCGGCCGCGCCGGGGAACAGCCGCAGCTCCCCGTCGGTCAGCACCCACGTCCGGGTGGCGGGCTCCCACGTCATGCGGGGGGCGTTGATGCGGAGGAAGGTGCCGTCGTCGAAGGCGCGCTGGATCTCCACCTGCTCGCCCGAGCTGGCCGAGTCCTGCACGAACAGCGAGCGGACGATGTAGGTGTAGCCGTCGGAGTTCTGGTAGACGAAGCTGCCGCGGAAGTTCTCGAAATCCACGTCCCGTCCCAGGATCCGGCCGTCGTAGATGTCGTTGGCCTGCTCGTTCAGCCGCGGCACCACCGTCTCGTTCAACAGCAGCGCCGCGAAGCTCATCCCGAGCGAGAAGACGAGGACCGGCGCCGCGATCCGGTACAGGCTCAACCCGCTCGCCTTCATCGCGGTCAGCTCACCGTGGCGTCCCATCTCGCCGATGGTGAGGATGGTGGCGATCAGCATCGCCATGGGGAGAGTGATCAGCAGGTTGTACGGCAGCTGGTAGAGGTAGTGACGCCCCACGTCGGACCACGCCGCCTCGGCGTCGAGATAGACGTCGATGTGGTCCATCAGGTGGACCAGGATCGTGATCGCGGACAGCGCCGCCAGCGCGATCGCGAGGATCACCAGGAACTGGCCCATCAGGTAGCGGTCGAGCCGGCGCAGGTACAGCACGCTACGCCTGGCTCGCCGGAGTGGGTTCGTCGGCCGGGCGCCGCCGGTCCCGCCACGCGCGAATCCGGCGGAGCGGGGCGGGCAACCACTGCCCCCGGGCGGCGGTCTCGCGCGCGGTGCGACGCAGCAGCCACAGCCCGAACGCGCCGAACACGAGGTTCGACAGCCACATCGCGACCCACGGCTGGAGGATCCGGCGGTCGGCCAGGTCCTCCCCCCCCGTCAACGCCAGATAGTAGAACACGAACACCAGCGTGCTCATGCCCATGGCGAAGCCGTATCCGCCCCGCCGCGCGCGCACACCGATGGGGGCCCCGATCAACACGAACACGATGCAGGCGAACGGGATCGAGAACTTCTTGTGGTATTCGACCAGATACTTGTTCCGTTGTCGCTCCGAGTAGTCGATTCCCTCGTGCAGCCGCTGCACCACGTTGACGCGGTAGCGTTCCTGGTCGAGGGGGTTCTGCATCCGGAGCGCGGCCGCGCCCGCGCTGTCGGCCGTCCCCACCGCGAAGGTGTCCGCCAGCAGCGTGGCCACGTGGGCGTGGACCGCGCCGAGCAGATCGATCCGGGCGACCCGCACCTTGGCCTCCTCGGCGCGGACGTGACCCATCAGGGCCTCGAGGTCCATCTCCCGGTCGCTCCTGAGCGCGGTCATCTCCTGCGCGCGCTCGAGCCGGCTGCCGACGCCGCGGATGACCAGGCGCTGGGTCGTGAACTGAAGAACCTCGTACTCCTGTGGCTGGGTCACGTCCCGATGGTGCACGCTGCCGTGCCACAGGGTCAGGACCGCGTCCTCGCCGTTCGGCGCGTAGTCGAGGCGACCGGAGTCCGCCAGGATCGTGCTCTGCTCCTGCAGGTTGGTCATGTCCACGATCCGCAGGCCGTACATGAGGTTGGTCTCGTGGTCGATCTCGTCGGGGATGATGCGGTACTCGCCCAAACCGGTGGGATCGTTGATCCGTTTCTCCTGCAGGACGACGGTCGGCCGGGTCCGCTGGATGTCCATCATGAGCCGGGTCAGACGGTGGTTGCTCTCCGGGAGCAGAGTGTCGTTGAGCCCGATGGACAGCACCGTGAGGGCGATGGCTCCCAGCAGACTGGGTGCGATGATCTGGTGGAACCCTACCCCGTTGGCCTGCATCGCGGTGACCTCGTTGTCGCCCGCCAGCCGGCCGAAGGCCGCCATCGTGGCCACCAGGACCGACATCGGGATCGTCACCGCGATCGTGAGCGGGACCGACAGGAGAAACACCTCGAGGATGACGCCCGCCCCGAGGCCCTTCCCGGCCAGGTTCTGGAGCTGCCGGGCCACCTGGTTCATCAGCATGATGAACGTGAACACCACCAGGGCGAACAGGAACGGACCGACGTGCTCGCGGAATGCGTACCAGGACAGCGTGCGGGCGTTGACCAGCTCGCCCCAGCGGCGGACGACCGTCACGGCGTCAACCGTTGCCCGGTCGGCCCGGGGCGGTATATTCGGTCCTTCTTGCTACCATCTATCCCCAATCTGGAGTGCAGGTTACGAGCCTTTACGGTCGGTCGGAGCACGGTCAAGCTAACGTTCACGTTTCCCCCGGCAAAGGTTCGTCGCATCCGGTATCGTACCCGATTGAAGACTCGATCCTTCCCCTGGACCCTGGGCATCACGGCCCTGCTCGTAGGGGCCGCGATCCCCCGGTCGTCCGCCGCGCAGGAGATCGTGCGGCCGCGGACGCCGTCGCTCGTCCTGCGACCGGCGCACTCGCCGGCGGAGCTGGCCCGCCTCCCCGCCGACACGCTGCTCCGGCAGCCGCCCCTGCTCTACGACCCGTGGCTCGGCACCGTCCGACGCGACCTGCCGTGGGGCCGGCCGGGTCCCGAGCGATTCCCGGCGGTCACCGCGTTCGACGTGCTGACCTGGACCCAGGGAGAGGCGGCGCTCCAGCGCTCCCGGCTCCGGAACGAGGCATGGGCTTCCACCTTCGGTCGACGCGAGGACCAGGGACTCATCCCGGAGCTGGAGAACCCGCTGCGCGTGCCGGAGCCGCTGGCCCGGGTGTTCGGCGAGGGGTCGAACTTCGACGTCCAGGGCAAGCTCCACATGGCCGCGATCTTCGCCCGCAACACGCAGGACCCCGACCTGCGCTCGGAGCTCCTGCGGCAGACGGTCGGGACGTTCGATCTGGATCTCGACCAGATCCTCGACCTGCGGGTCATCGGATCGGTGGGGACCAAGCTCGACGTCGCGGTCGACTTCAACTCCTCGCGCGAGCTCGACTCCAAGCAGCTGATCACCGCTGCCTACACCGGCACCGAGGACGAGATCCTCAAGAAGGTGGAGGTGGGCGACATCCGGGTGGCCCTGCCGCCGTCGCGCTTCATGGGCGCAAACGCCGCCGTCGGCACCTTCGGCGCCCAGGCGGTGGCCCAGCTGGGACCGGTGGACCTGCGGATCCTGGGGTCCCGCAAGGAGGGCCAGTCCACCTCGCGGTCGATCACGATCTCGCCGGGCGGGGGGGGAGTGCTCCAGGAAGTGACCCTCGACATCAAGGACACCCAGTTCCAGAACAACCGGTTCTTCTTCATGGTCCATCCCGACAGCCTGGCCGGTCCGCGGATCCAATACCCCAACAAGGGTACGACCCTGGCCGACCCCGCATCCCGGCCGGTCCCGCTCACGCTCGACGTGTGGCTCGACGACGGAAACTTCACCAACAACCGCGAGCGGGCGTCCAAGCCCGGCGTGGCGCGGGTCCATCCGCTCG
>DATLFF010000037.1:0-2626 GCA_035524915.1 Gemmatimonadota bacterium
CCATCTCCCGCCCGATCTGACCCATGACGTCGATCACCTCGTCGGCGGGGATCGGGAACTCGAGTCCCGCCAGCGCCATCTCGCTGGCGGCCACCGCCTGGACCGCCGCGCTCACGTTGCGGGTCAGGCAGGGCACCTCGACCAGGCCGCCGACGGGGTCGCAGATCAGCCCCAGCATCCCCTGGAGCGTGAACGCCACCGCCTGGCTGGCCTGCCCGGGCGAGCCGCCGCGGAGCTCGGTCAGGGCCGCCGCCGCCATCGCCGCGGCGCTGCCGGTCTCGGCCTGGCAGCCGCCCGCCGCGCCGGCCACGCTGGCCCGGGCCACGATCACCTGGCCGATCCCGGCCGCGGTCAGGAGGCCCTGGACGAGCTCCTCGTCGGCGAGATCCAGCGCCTCTTCGGCGGAGATCAGGATCGCGGGCAGGATGCCGGAGGAGCCCGCCGTGGGGGTCGCCACGATCGTCCCCAGCCGCGCGTTCACCTCCATGGTGGCCTGGGCGCGGGCGATCACCGCGCCCACGAACGGCCCCGCCAGCGAGACCCCGTCCCCGCGGCGCCACGCCTCGAACGCGCGCGCGCCGCCGCCCAGGAGCCCGGACACGCTGGGGGCGTCGGACTCGAGGCCCCGCTCCACCGCCTCGCGCATGGTGGCGAGCCGCTGGCCGAGGCGCTCCAGGACCTGGGCCTCGGTCTTGTGGGTGTCCTCGAGCTCCTCGTCCAGCACCACGCGCCACATGGGGACGCCGGAGGAGACGGCCTTCGCGACGATCGCCTGGACGGAGTCGAACATCAGTCCGTCACCTTCTGGAGCCGCCGGGCGAAGCGCACCCACTCGTAGGCCCGGACGGCCATCACCACGTCCTCGGGGATCGGGTGGTCCGCCTCGACGATGATGGTGGCCTCCCCGCCCCGCTTCACCCGCCCCACCTCGAGGAACGCGATGTTGACCCCGCGCTCGGCCAGGAGCCGCGTGATCTCGGCGGTCGTGCCGGGCACGTCGCGGGCGACGATCAGGAGCGTGTCGAACTCGCCCGTCAACTCCACCTCGCGGCCGTTCACCTCGGTCACCTTGACGGCCCCGCCGCCCACCGAGGCGCCGACCAGCCGCGCGGCGTGGCCGCCGGCCTCCAGGTCGAACACCAGCGTGTTCGGGTGCGCCGCCGGGCCCAGGTCGACCGGCTCGAACTCGACCGCGAGCCCTTCCTCCGCCGCCACTTTGAGACTCGCCGGGATCCGACGGTCGTCCGGCGCCATCCCCAGGAGCCCGGCCGTCACCGCGCGGTCGGTGCCGTGCCCCTGGTAGGTGGTGGCGAAGGAGCCGTGGAGCCCGATCCGCGCCCGATCCGGCGTGCGGCCGAGGAGCGCGCGGGCCAGCAGGCCCAGCCGGAGCGCCCCGGCCGTGTGGGAGGAGGACGGCCCGATCATCTGCGGGCCGATGATGTCGAAGACGCTCCTGGGATTCGAATATAGAACGGCGGCTGGCGCCGCGGTTACGAGAGGAACGGGTTCGTCACGCGAACCGTCCCGTACTGGCGGTCGTGCTGGAAGTCCTCGCTCCAGATCCGAGGCAGGCCGAAGAACTCCGCGTACGCCCACAGGTGCGCGTCGTACCAGGACATGCCGTAGGCGGCCGATCCCCACAGCGCGATCCGGACGATCTCTTCCTTCGGGTACAGCACCGGGATCTCGACGAGGAGTTCCTCGACCTCGCGGCGCGCTTCCTCGGCCGGCAGGATCGCGCGCCCATCCGGTCCCGGACGGGTCACGACCGCCATGAACTCGACGATCGCCTGATGGGGGAGGCGGAGGGTCCCCTCCTCGATCCCGGCTTTCAGGAACTCGATCGACCGCGCCTGCTTGTCCGGGAACCGTTCGTCGTAGCGGTAGACGAGTACGTTCGTGTCAACGAGGTCGGCCACGCTGGTACAGCTCCTCCCGGGTCCAGCCTCGATCGGTGGCGGGCGCGCGGGGGGACTCTTCCTGGCGCTTCCGCTGCCGCTCGGTGGCCCGGTCGAAGAGCTCGAGACGGCGCTCGACGGTCACCTCGCCCGGATCCTCTCGACGGGCGGGGACGATCCGGATCGCGTCCCCGGCGGGGATCCATTCGATGTCGTCGCCGGGCTCGATGCCGTACCGCTCCGCCAGCTTCTTGGGGATCGTGATCTGGAGCTTGCTGGTGACCTTGGCCATGTCCTTACTATAGCAAGGACGCTGTCCTTGTCAAGACGAGATCAGGCCGTAGCGGTCGATCTTGCGGTAGAGGGTGGAGGGATCGATGCCGAGGATCTCCGCCGCCCGGGCCTTGTTGCCCTCCGTCTTGGCCAGCACCCACTGGATGTAGGCCATCTCGACCTCTTCTTCCATCGTCAACTTGGTCAGCGCCTCATTGGCACCAGTAGGCCACGACGCAACCCGAATCTCATCTGGCAGGTCCGGCAGGTCGATCCGCTTGCCCGGCTCGCCGCCCTTGCGCCAGCCGGAGAGGACCAGCAGCCGCTCGACCACGTTCTCGAGCTCGCGAACGTTGCCCGGCCAGTCGTAGGCGCAGAGCGCCTTGAAGGCCCGCTCGGTGAAGATCTGGTCCTGCTGGCGCGCCCCGCCGGGGATCGCGCTGTCGAAGCCGGCG
>DATLFF010000038.1:0-2328 GCA_035524915.1 Gemmatimonadota bacterium
GGCGACCGAGTCGATGTCGAAGGCGCGCAGCAAGCACAGCGGCATTTTCGGCGGGGGCGCGCTGTTCGTGACCTCGGGCGTGTACTCCGGCCAGCCGGGGTCCAGCGAGAACGCCTTCGCGCCGCTGAACAACGACGGCACCACCGAGCCGTGGAACGGCGCCACGGGCGCGGAGATCATCGCCGCCGAGATCGGGATCTCGCTCTACAACCAGGCGGCGGTGACCTTCCTCGACAGCGACGGCACGGGCCACGTGCTGGTGCTCGGGGGCGCGAGCCGGTCGGCGGAGGGCGAGCCCTCGAGCGCGGTGCTGTTCTACTGATCGACGCCGCGTCGACCGACGGCCCGACGACCGTTCGCGGTCGAGGCCCGGGAAGCCCGGGGGCGTACATCGCCTCCGGGCTTTCTTGAAAGACGCTCAGGGCGCCGTAGCGCCCTCTCCCGTTTCCTACGAACGGGGTCCGCCGCAGGCCGGTGGAAGACTTGACACCCCCGGCATTATTGTAGGAACCGCCTTCGCACCGATGCGGGGATTCCGTCCCACACCGCGCAACCCGGGGAGCCCCGCCATGACCCGGCCGGACCGCCCTGACTGGCCTGCGATCCCCTACGACCCCTGGAGCGGGACGCTCGCCACCGTGCACATGTGGACGCAGATCGTCGGCAAGGTCCGGCTGATGCACGCCCCGCTCGTGAACCACTGGTGGGACAGCGTCCTCTACGTGACCGCGCGCGGGCTGACGACCTCCGCGATCCCGCACCCTGCGGGCACGTTCGACATGGAGTTCGACTTCGTGGAGCACTCGCTGGGGATCCGCGTCGCCGGCGGCGGAGAGGCGAGAATCGACCTGAAGCCCGGGTCCGTGGCGGACTTCTATGCCGGCCTCATGGCCACGCTGGAAGGGCTGGGCGTCCCCGTCACCATCCGCCCCACTCCCAACGAGGTGGCGGAGGCCATCCCCTTCGACCGCCAGACCGACCCCGGCGAATACGATGGGGAAGCCGCGCGGCGCTTCTGGCTGGCGCTGCTCCGGGTGCACCGGGTGTTCGAGGCGTTCCGGGCGCGTTTCCTCGGCAAGTCCAGCCCGGCCCACTTCTTCTGGGGCGCACCCGACCTGGCGGTGACCCGCTTCAGCGGGCGTCCCGCGCCCGAGCACCCCGGCGGTTTCCCGAACCTGCCGGACTGGGTCACGCGCGAGGCGTACTCGCACGAGGTGTGCAGCGCCGGGTTCTGGCCCGGGTCCCCCGACATGGACGCGGCCTTCTACTCGTACGCGTATCCGACGCCGGAGGGATTCGCGGACGCCCCCGTCCGGCCCGACGCCGCGTTCTGGAGCGCCGCGATGGGCGAGTTCTTCCTGCCCTACGAGGCCGTGCGCACGGCGTCGGACCCTGAGGCGACCCTCATGGCGTTCCTGCAGAGCACCTACGAGGCGGCGGCCGACCTGGCAGGCTGGGACCGGCCCGCGCTGGAGCGCCCGCCCCGGCAGCTGGAGCGCCTGGAGGACGCGCTGGCGATCCCCTGAGCAGGTCGCACGATAACGGCGCGGTCCCTGTTACAGCGCCACGCGGAACCCGATCCCGACGCTCCCGTCGGGCCGCCCGGACACGCTCCAGCGGAGGGCCGGGACCTCCCGCCAGGTCTCGGTACGATTCAGAAAGCCCGCCACTCCGCCCACCAGGAGGCCGATCGCGCCGAGTGCCACGGCGCCCGAAGGCGGCCGACTCCCCTCGCGAATCGAAGAGGAAATCGTCGGGCCCCTCGAACGTCATGGCACCGAACATCGCCCCGGTTCCCGCGCCCAAGGCGGCTCCGAGCAGGGCGCCCCGCAGGGCGCCCCTGCCGGTTCCGCGCTCGGCTCCGGTGCTGACCTCGACCGACGTGACGAGCTCACGCGGCACCTCCACGACCCTGCCGGTTTCCATCGGGTCACCGGCGCGGATCACGAAGGCGGCGTCCTCGACCCGAAGGAGCTGGCCGACCACGGCTCCCCCCGGCAGGTTCGGGGCGGAGAGCCTGACCCGCTCCCCCACGAGGCCCCCCCGCCTCCTGGGCGGCCGAGGCCGCGGGGGAGGCCGGCAAGGCCACGGCCGTCATAGCCAGAAGCGACAACCCCGTTCGCCGAAGCATGGCATGTCCTTTCGCACCCGGGGGATCCTGTCCTGTCCGCGTCGCCCCCAAGTTGCGCGGTCGCCGAGCGCCACGGGGGAAGCCGCGTACGTCGGCGCCACCCGGAGCCTACGTAGTCGACCGACGCGACAGGACGGTCCCCCGGTCGCCGCTTACGAGGCGCCCCCGCCGCGCCTGCCGGACCTTCCCGGGCGACC
>DATLFF010000039.1:0-6659 GCA_035524915.1 Gemmatimonadota bacterium
TTGTATTCGCGCATCCACCTTATGAGTGCCAACACCTCCTCGGTGTCCCAAGTCCAAAAGTACATGCCAGCCAATGCGCGGGCCGGGTCGCCTTCCCCCGACAGCACGTACCGATTCACGTCCAGCGCTTCGGTCAGTGACGCCTCGATCGCGAAGATGTTGAAATCCATCTCACTGACCAGGAACTCGAGCATACGGTGCTTCAACTGAAAGAACTCCCGTGTGCCATGGGTGGCCTCTCCCAACGCGACAATACGGGCATCGCCAACGATCTGCCGTAGCGGCTGCAGGTCGGCGAAGCCGTTCCCCGGTTCCGTCGCGGTCAACGCGATCGCATGATCGCGGATCCACGCACGCACCGCGGCCGTGTCCGCAGCCGCCGGTGAAGATGAGGTGTCTTGCGCGGAGACCCGTGAGGTTTGCGCGGTTGGCACCAGAAGGAGGAGGAGCATCACCTGGAAAACGACGGGGCGCATGATAACCTCCCGCGAGTAGGAGAATCCAGCGGAGCCGATCGGGCTTGCGCCCGACGAACGCACCACAGAGGCTGGACAACCGAGGCGCTGCGTTTGGAGCCCTCGGGTCTTCACTTCGACGTGTCCCAGGATGTTGCTCGCGCTAGCTAACTAGAATTATCCAGTTCCGCATATCCCGATAACAGGGCAACCGTTGGCGGTGTATCCCGCTCGACCCCATCGACCCTGGATCGGCCATCTGGCGCCGGCCGCTCGCGATACACACGTTGGCCACTCCCTCCATATCGGGAGATCCCGTCAACGGTCGTCCGGCCATCCGGATTTACCATCACAGACCTCATCCGACCAGCAAAGAACGCCATCCTATTTCATAGGAAGCGAGATGAGTTGGTGCGCCCATCGATCATGAGGTGTCATCGCCGGGGGCGCCGCTCCAACATCTCCACCGCGGCCTCCACCACCACCTCCGGCTCCGGCCACTCGAACGGCCCCAGCCCGCGGCGCTCCCGCGACCGGAGCTCCCGCGCCCCGTCGGTCGCGATCACCCGGACCGGGGCGTGCCACTCCAGCGGCGCGTGGAGCCGCGGGTCGGTGCGGTCGCCGAAGATCCCCAGCACCGGCGTGCCGACCAGGGCGGCCAGATGCATCGGGCCCGTGTTCATGCCCACGAACAGGTCACAATTCCGCAACAAATAGGCGAGGCCGCGGACGGTGGTCGGCGGAGCGAGGACCGCCCTCGGGACGGCGCCGGCCATGACACGGGCCTCCTCCTCCTCGGCGGGGCCCCAGCCGACCAGGACCGTGCCGCCGGTCCGCTCGGCGATCCCCTCGGCGGCCCGGCCCATCCGTGCCGGGTCCCACCGGCGATGGGCGCCGGGCGCGCTGGTCCACGGATAGGCGAGGACCCACGGTCGTGGCAGGTCCGCCCGCTCGGCGAGGAACCGGTCGACCGGCGCGCGGTCTCCCTCGTCGAACGGCGGAAGCACCGGCGGGACGTCCGGCGCGCCCAGCCAGTCGACCAGGCAGCGATACCTCAGGTGGCGGTTCACCCGGTGGCCGGGAGGCCGGCGGTGGCCGTGGAAGAGGAGCCAGGTCCCCTCCTCGGCGTGGCCCGGGACCCACCCCACCCGCGCGGCCCGACCGCCGCCGAGGAGCGCGGCGAACGTCCCCTTCATCGACCCCTGGAAGTCGAGGACCAGGTCGTAGCGTCGGGCCCGCATGGCCCGGACGAGTTCGCGACCCGGCCGCGACGCGACCTCGCGCCACCGCCGGAACGGGACCACGAACACGCGGTCCAGTTGGGGGTGCCCCTCCAGGAGCGCGGCCGCCTTCTTCTGGACCACCCAGTCGATGTCGGCTTCGGGGAAGCGCGCCTTGAGCCCCGCGAGCGCGGGCAGGACGCGCGCGACGTCGCCGAGCGAGCCCAGGCGGACGATCAGGATCCGGCGCGGTTCGGAAGGGATGGGACGCAGCACGGCACCGAGTATCCCCGCCGGTCCCGGCCGAGGCAACGCCTGCCGCGGCCCCGTTGACGGCCCCCGGAGTCCGTGGGATACTGTTCGGCGACCCCGACCCCCGAGGACCATGGGCCATACCCGTACCTCTCGCGCGGCGGAGCGCTCGGTCGTCGTCACGGGCGACGTGACGATCGACTGGCACGTCGCCCGCACCCGCTCCCCGGGGAGCGACGGATCCTCCTGGAGCCCGCGGGATCGCGTGCACGCCCGGGCGCGGCCGGGCGGAGCGGCGCTGCTGGCCGAGCTGATGGCGGCCGCCGGGCCCGCGCGCGTGCACGGCCCGGTCCTGCCGTCCGGGCCGGTCGCGCCGGACGACCCCCGCTGGACCCGCTCCTGGGCGGTCTGGTCCCCCCACCCGTTCCGCGCGGGAGGCCCCCGTGAGGAGCCGCCGGCCTGGCGGGTGGCGGAGTTCCTGGGCCTCGACCCGGCCGGAGGGCCGCCGCGGCCGCTCGAGTCCGATCCCGACGATCCCCTCCTGGTCGTTCTGGACGACGCCGCGCTCGGCTTCCGCGACCACCCCGACGCCTGGCCCCGGGTCATGGCCGATCGCCGGCGGCGCCCCTGGGTGCTCCTGAAGACCGCCCGCCCCGTAGCGCGCGGCGGGCTCTGGGAGCGGCTCGCCGGGGGCCGCACCGACCGCCTCGTGGTGGTCCTCACCGTGGACGATCTCCGCGGGAGCGAGGTGCAGGTGAGCCGGTCCCTGTCGTGGGAGCGGACGGCCCAGGATCTGGCGTGGGAGCTGGTCCACAGCCCCGGCATCAACGCGCTCTCGCGGGCCGCCGCGGTCGTCGTTTCGTTCGGGACGTCCGGGGCATTCCTCCTCTCCCGCCCGGAGGGCGGAGCGGCGCGGTTCCGGCTCCTGTTCGACCCCGACGGCGTCGAGGACGCGTGGGGCGCGGCTCATCCGGGGGGCATGATCGGGTACACGACCTGCCTCGCGGCGGGGCTCGGCCGCGAGATCCTCGCCCGGCCGGACGCGCCCGACCTGGAGGCGGGGATCCGCGCGGGGGTGGCCGGCATGCGGCGGCTCCACCGGGAGGGGTACGGCCCGCGGGGGACGGACGTGACGGGCACGGGACTCGCCTTCCCCACGGCGGCCGTGGCCGAGACCCTGGCGGAGCCCGGCGCGGTCGCCCTGGCGGCGGCCGACGTGCAGGACCCGGTGCGGTTCCTGGCGGGCGGCGCGGACTCCGGCCGTCCCGCCCGCCCCGGCCTCTGGTCCATCCTGGAGGACCGCTACCGCGACCGGCTGGAGGCGCTCGTCCCGCGGGTCGCGGTCGAGGGCGCCGAGCGCGCGCTCTCCGGCGTGCCGCTCGGCCGCTTCGGGGCGCTCCTCACCGTCGACCGCTCGGAGATCGAGAGCTTCCGGGCGATCGGCGCGCTGGTCACCGAGTACGCCCGTCGCGGAGAGGCGAAGCCGCTGTCGCTGGCGGTGTTCGGCGCGCCCGGCTCGGGGAAGTCGTTCGGCGTCACCCAGGTGGCGCGCTCGCTCCTGCCCGGGCGGATCGAGCCGATGACGTTCAACCTCTCCCAGTTCGGCCAGCCCGGCGACCTCCACGACGCGCTCCACCAGGTGCGCGACCGGGCGCTCTCCGGCGTGATCCCGCTCGTCTTCTGGGACGAGTTCGACACCGGCGGCCTGGCGTGGCTGCGGCACTTCCTGGCGCCGATGCAGGACGGCTCGTTCCAGCAGGGCCAGATCGTCCACCCGGTCGGCCGCTCGATCTTCGTCTTCGCCGGGGGCACGAGCGCGACCCTGCGGGACTTCGGAGCGGACCTGCCGGCCGACGCCTTCCGCGCGCTCAAGGGGCCGGACTTCGTGAGCCGGCTGAAGGGCCACGTCGACGTGCTGGGCCCCAACCCGCGCGAGGCGGGCGCGGCGGACCCGTTCTGGCTGCTGCGGCGCGCGATCCTCCTGCGCGCGCTCCTGTCGCGGGCCCATCCTCAGCTCTTCCGGGACGGCGCGCTCCGGATCGACTCCGGCGTGCTCCGCGCGTTTCTGTGGACCCGGACCTACCGGCACGGGGCCCGCTCGATGGAGTCGATCGTGGCCACCAGCCGGCTCCACGGGAAGCCCGTCTTCGAGCGCTCCAGCCTGCCGCCCGAGCCGATCCTCGATCTCCACGTGGACGCGGCCGACTTCCTCTCGCTGGTCCAGCGGCTGGACCTCCAGGGCGAGATCCTGGAGCGGCTCGCCGCGGCGAACCACGCCGCCTACCGGGAGGGGCTGGCGTCCCGCGGGACGGCGACGGCCGCGGCGGGTATGGCGTTCCTCGATCTCCCCGAGGAGGAGAAGGAGCAGAACCGCTCCGCCGTCCGGGACGTGGCCGCCAAGCTGGCCACTGTGGGGTTCGTGATGGTCCCGGCGCGGAGCGACGAGCCACCGTTCGACTTCCCCGGCGCCGACCTCGAGCGGCTGGCCGAGATGGAGCACGCCCGCTGGACGCGGGCCAAGCTGGCCGCCGGCTGGCGATGGGCGGCCGAGACCGACAAGGCGCGACGGCTCCACCAGGCGCTTCTGCCGTGGGGCGGCGACGGAGCGGACTGGAGCCCCGAAGAGCAGGCCGCAATGGGGCCCGATCCGCTCCCCGAGGACGAGAAGGAGAAGGACCGGGACCTCGTCCGGGGAATCCCGGGGATCCTGGCCCGCGCCGGCTACACCGTCCGCCGGGCCGGGGCCCCGTGCGAATCGGCGTGACCGGCCACCGCGCTCTGGCCGACCCGCCCGCCGTCGCGGAGGCCGTCGACCGGGCCCTGGCGCGGATCCGGAGTGAGTGCGCCGGGGCCCCGACGCTCGTCTCCGCCCTGGCCGAGGGCGCCGATCGCCTGGCGGTCGAGCGCGCCCTGGCGATCGAGATGCGGGTCCTCGTGCTGCTCCCCCTTCCCGAGCCGGCGTACCTGACGACCTTCGAGTCCGATTCCTCGCGCGAGGAGTACCGCCGCCTCGCGGCGCGGGCCGACGGCGGGCTCGTCACGCTCCCGGCGCTGGCGGCAGAAGAGGCGTACGAGGAACACGCCGAGCGGCTGGTCGGGACCTCGGACGTCCTGCTGGCGATCTGGGACGGCGGCCCGTCCCGGGGTCCCGGGGGTACCACAGATGTAGTCAACCGGGCCCGGGCCGCCCGGCTTCCCCTGGCGTGGGTCCGGGCCGAGCGGTCCGGCGGGGCCGCCGGCGCCGAGCTCGTCTGGGAGCGGTTCCCCGTCCCCGAGGCCGCCGGGTGAGGGGGCGCGGCCGGGTGGCAGCCGCCTGTCGGGCGATCGAGTGGCCCGCCGCCGTGGCCGCGGCCGCGACCGCGCTGGCGCTCGGGGCCGTCGGCCACGCCGGCTACCGGGGGCTCGGGTGGAGCGACCTGGACGCCGGTCTCGTCCTCGACCTCACGTACCATTCGCTCCGGCTCTTCGCGCTGGAGTTCGACACCCTGCCCGGCCGCGACGTCCCGCCCGCCCTCGAGGCGGCCCGGTTCCTGGCCCCGCTGGTGGCCGTCGGCGCTGCGGTCAAGGCGCTCGCCCGGCTCTTCGCCGACCAGCTCCGGCAGGGACGGATCCGGTTCCTCGAGGACCACGTCGTGATCGCGGGCGGCGGCCGGAAGGGGTCGGCGCTGGCCGCCGCGTTCCACGCCCGCGGCGACCGCGTCGTCGTGATCGATCACGAGGCCCCGGCGGGAGCCGCCGACCGCGACGTGCCGTGGATACTCGTCGAGGGGGACGCCACGAACCCGGCCACCCTCCGGCGCGCGGGCGTGGGGCGGGCCGCCTGCCTGATCGCCGCCTGCGGCGACGACGGCACCAACGCCGGGATCGCCACCACCGCCGCCGCGGTGGCGGGCGCGCGGGAGCGGCCGCTCGTCTGCGTCGTCCACGTGGCCGACCATCGGCTGGGCCGGCTCCTCGACCCGCGCTGGCCCGCCGTCGACGGTGGCGCCGTGCGGCTCGAGTTCTTCAGCACCTTCGATCAGGGCGCCCGCGCGCTGCTGGAGGCCCACCCGCCGTTCCCGGGGGAGGATCCCGGGGGGAGGGCGCACGTCCTCGTCGCGGGCATGGGCCGCTTCGGCGAGAGCGTGGTCGCGCGGACCGTCCAGCGCTGGCGCCGGCGGACCCGGGACGCCGGCGGCCAGCTCTCGGTCACGGTGGTCGACCGGGTGGCGAACCGAAAGCGCGATGCCCTCTGCGCCCGCTGGCCGCGCCTGCCCGAGGTCTGCTCGATCCGCGCCGTCGACCTGGACGTGGAGGACCCGGCGTTCGAGCGGGGGGACTTCCTGGAGGGGCTCGAGCCGGTCACGATCGCGTTCGTCTGCTTCGACGACGAGGCCCTCGCGCTCTCCGTCGCGCTCACCCTCCGCCGGCTCCTGCTGTCGCCGGCGCCGATCGTGGCACGGATGGAGCACGAGGCCGGGCTCGCCACGCTGCTGGACGGCGGCGGCCTGCGCGGCGGCGACCTGGCGGGGATCCACGCGTTCGGGCTCATCGACCGCACCTGCACGCCGGAGCTCACGCTCCACGGCCGGGTCGAGGCGCTCGCCCGCTCCCTCCACGAGCGCTATCTGAACGAGCGCGAGCGCGCCGGTCAGACGCCAGCGACCAACCCTTCACTCGTTCCGTGGGAGGCGCTGCCGGAGCCGCTCCGGCAGTCCAATCGCGACCAGGCGACCGGGATGGGCGGGCTGCT
>DATLFF010000040.1:0-6004 GCA_035524915.1 Gemmatimonadota bacterium
ACGCGGCGTCGCTGCGTCAGGCTTTCGCCCATTGCGCAAGATTCCTCACTGCTGCCTCCCGTAGGAGTCTGGGCCGTGTCTCAGTCCCAATGAGGCCGGACACCCTCTCAGGCCGGCTACCCGTCGTCGCCTTGGTGAGCCATTACCTCACCAACTAGCTGATAGGCCGCGAGACCATCTCGAAGCGACCGCTTACAAGTAGAGGCGGTCTTTAACAACTGTCTCCATGCGGAGCCGCTGCATCATGCGGAATTAGCCACGATTTCTCGTGGTTATTCCCCACTCCGAGGCAGGTTCCTCACGTGTTACGCTCCCGTTCGCCACTCTACTCGGGCTCATCAGCAAGCTGAATTGCCCTTTCGCGTACGACTTGCATGTGTAAGGCACGCCGCCAACGTTCGTCCTGAGCCAGGATCAAACTCTCCGAGTATGGAGTTTCTGTTTGACCTGACTCCATCCTCTCCCCCCCGACGTGAGTCAGGAGGCGGCTCCCGGGCTAGCGGGGCCGTCGGATGGAATCCTGTTTAAGGCCTACTTTTGTTCCCCAAAGTGCCACGCGAAGCAGTGCGCGCGGCGGGGCCCATCCAGGCTTTCTCAGGCTGGCATGATTCGGTTGTCAGAGAGCGGAGTCCCGTTTTGAAGGGACCCAAAAGATACGCCTTCGCGCCGGGGGAGTCAACCCCCGGAGAGCCGTCTCCGAGACTGTCGGTGAGCGGTTTCCGTGCGAAGAAACGAGAAGATACACGCGCGCGGCCGCGCGTCAAGAACCTTCGGTCGGCGGAGAGAGACTCGGTGGGTCAAAGTCGGCCCTATTCGGCCGGCGGCGATACCCCGCTGTACCCGTCCGCGTGGATCCGCCAGGCCCCGTCGGCGCCGCGCCTCCACACGACCACGAACTTGCCGGCTCGCCGGGGCTCGCCGCCCGGCCGCGACATCCGGTAGTAGCCGATGTCGGTGGCCAGGTCCCCGGCGACGTTCCGGTCGAGGATCTCGAAGTCGATGGCCGGCCCGGCGCCGGGCTCGAACCTGCCCAGGAAGCGCGCGAAGCCCTCCTGGATCTCCGCCCGGCCGCGGACCACGTCCTGGTCCGGGGAGAGGTAGTAGGCGTCCTCGGTGTAGAGATCCGCCACGGCCGCGGCGTCGGCAGCGGCGTAGGCGGCGGTGAAGCGGTCGTACACGGCGTCCAGCTCGGCGCCGACGTCCGACACCTGGGCGGCGGCGGGCGCGGCCATCTGGAGCGCGGCGAAAGCGAGCGGGGGGATCCAGCGGGTCACGGGGCCTCCTGAGGCGAGGGAGTGGATCGACGCCGCCGAGCGGCGCGGAACCATCGGGAGAGGTCCTGAAACGTGTGGGCCAGCCGGGCCCGGAGCCGCCACGCCCGCCGGGCATGCGCGCCTCGCGGAACCCAGCGGCCGGTGGCCTTCCGCTCCAGGTAGATGTCGCAGGTCGAGCAGGGGATGTCGGGACGGGCCGGCTTGGAGCCGAGCAGCATCTCCTTTGCGTAGCGCATCTTCTCGTGATTCAGGCCGGCCTCGAGCCCGTCCTCGAACGCATTGCCGCCGAAGTCTCCCCAGAAGTTCCGGCAGCAGCCGAGGACCTTCCCGTCCCAGTTGATCTGGGGCTCGTCCCAGAGCTGGTGGCAGATCTCGTCGAGGTAGGCCCGGCCGTGCCGCGCCCGGAACTCCTCGCGCGTCGCGGCGCCGAGGCCCACTTCCCGACGCACGCGCTCGCGGTCGCGGATCGGGGAGAAGTCCGGATCCCAGGAGAGCTTGACGCGAAATCCCATTCCCGTCCGGCGGGCCATCTCGCGAGCCCGCGGCACCTCGTGCTCGTTGTGGCCGAAGACGACGAACTGCCACATCATCCGCGGGCGCCGTGTGCGCTGGTGGCGCTTGAGCTCGTTCAGCGTCGCCACGTTTCGCATCACCGCGTCGAAATCCCCCCGGACCCGGTACTTCTCGTAGGTCTCCTGGCTGGCGCCGTCGATCGAACACATCATGCTGTGGAAGCGGTAGCGGACCAGATCCTCGAGCACCTCCTCGGAGGCACGATTCAGGTTCACGCCGTTGTCGGCGGTGAGTCGTACGCCGCGCCGGAAGGCCTCCTTCACGATTCCCGAGAGCTCGGGGTTCAGGAAGATCTCCCCGTAGTTGGAGAGCTCGACCGCGCGGATCCGAGGATTGGCGTCCAGCAGCCGGCGGAACTCGTCCAGCTCGAGGAACCCGCCGCCCACGGCGGGATGGATGGCCCGGCTCGTCGTGGGACAGGAGGGGCAACGCAGCTGGCAGAAGGACGAGGCCTCGAGACGGATCTCCCTGGGTCGGACGTGGAGCCCGCTCATTTCCGTTCCAGCGTCACCCGCGCGAAGCGCCGCTTCCCCACCTGCAGCACGCCCGACTCGCCGGCCGCGAGCTCGAGCGCGGGGTCCTCGACGCGCTCGGGGTCCGCGCCGTCGGGCCCCCAGCGGACCGCCCCCTGACCGATCATCCGCCGTCCCTCCGTCACCGACGCGACGAGCCCGGCCTCGCGCAGCACCCATGCCAGCGGCGCCGCGTCCGAGTCGAGCGCGACTGTCCGCGCCTCGATCTCCTCGGGGATCTCGTGCCGGACGAAGAGCCGCTCGAAGTGGGCCTCGGCCGCGGCCGCGGCGTCGGGTCCGTGGAAGGTTTCCACGATCCGCCGCGCCAGCCGGCGCTTGGCGTCACGCGGGTTCTCCCCCGCTGCCAGCGCGGCCTCGGCCGCGGCCACCTCGTCCTCCGGGGCGTCGACCGCGAGGCGGAGCCACTTCACGATCAGGCCGTCCGGGATCGACATCGTCTTCCCGTACATCTCCTCGGGCGGCTCGGTCAGCCCGACCGCGTTGTCGTAGGACTTGGACATCTTCTTCTCGCCGTCCGTGCCCTCGATCAGCGGCACCGTGAGGATGACCTGGGGCTCCTGGCCGTACTCCCGCTGGAGGTCACGGCCGACCAGCAGGTTGAACTTCTGGTCGGTGCCCCCCAGCTCGACGTCGGCTTCCAGCGCCACCGAGTCGTAGCCCTGGGCCAACGGGTACAACAGCTCGTGGATCGAGATCGGGGTCCCCGACTCCAGCCGCTGGCGGAAGTCCTCCCGCTCGATCATCCGCGCCACGGTGTAGCGGCTGGCGAGGCGGACCACGTCCTCGAACGTCATCGGGGAGAGCCACTCCCCGTTGTAGCGGATCACCGTGCGTTCGGGATCCAGAATCTTGAACGCCTGCTCGCGGAAGGTGGCCGCGTTCGCGTCGACGTCCTCCCGCGTGAGAGCCGGCCGGGTGGCCGAGCGGCCGGAGGGGTCGCCGATCATGGCGGTGAAGCTCCCGATCACGAACGTGACCGTGTGCCCCAGCTCCTGGAAGTCGCGGAGCTTGCGGAGCGTCACCGTGTGGCCCAGGTGGAGGTCCGGCCGGGTGGGGTCGAAGCCCAGCTTGACCACAAGCGGAGTGGCCGTCTTCCGCGAGCGCTCCAGCTTGGCGACCAGCTCGTCTTCGGGGATCAGGTCCTCGGCGTTCCGGCGGATCCGGACCAGCTGCTCGTCGACCGGCGGGAAGGAACGTTTCGGCGTCATCGGCCTAAACTACGGGAGAGGCCCGGGCGCGCGCACCACCGGCGCGGCCGGGGGCGAGTGAAATCCCTCCGAACCGAGTATATTCCGACACCGTGACCGCCCTCCCCCGACCCCGAGCGACATGGCGCGGATCGAACGTGCTGGCCCTGATCGCCCTGTTCGTCGTGTTCCTCGGCGTGGGGCTGTTCCTGGGCGTCTACGAGCGCTTTCGCGCCGAGCTCCCGTCGATCGCCCGGCTCGAGGACTGGCGCCCGAGCCTGGTGACCAAGGTCTACGCGCGGGACGGCGACCTGATCGCCGAGTTCGCCAGCGAGCGTCGCGAGATCATCCCGCTCGAACGGGTCCCCCGGCACTTCATCGCCGCCGTACTCGCCACCGAAGACCGCGCCTTCTATCAGCACGACGGGATCCACGTCCGACGGGCCCTGGTGGTCACCGCGCAGTACCTGTTCACCGGCTCCAAGGAGCAGGGCGCGTCGACGATCACCATGCAGCTGTCGAGGAATCTCTTCCTGACACCCGAGAAGGCGGTGGTCCGGAAGTTCAAGGAGATGATCCTGGCTCACGAGATCGAGGAGAACTACCCGAAAGAAACGATCCTGGAGATGTACGTGAACCAGGTCTACTACGGCAGCGGCGCCTACGGCATCGAATCGGCGGCCCGCCTCTACTTCGGCAAGCCGGCCACCGAGTTGACCCTGTCCGAAGCGGCGCTCCTGGCGGGGATCGTCCAGTCGCCGTCCCGACAGAGTCCCCGGGTGAGCATGGAGGCGGCGCTCGCGCGCCGCGCGGTGGTGTTGAACAACCTGGTGGAGGTCGGCGCGATCTCGGCCGGCGTGGCCGAACAGGCCAAGGCCGCTCCGATCGAGCTCATCCCGCCGCCGGAGATGTCGGGGCCCAAGTCGTACTTCGCCGAGCACGTGCGTCGCGAGCTCGAGCAGATGCTGGGCTCGGATGCGGTCTGGCAGGGCGGCTATCGCGTCTACACGACCCTCGACAGCGAGCTCCAGACGACGGCCGAGCGCCTGATCGAGGAGCACGTCTCCGACATCGAGCGCACGCTGGCCCCGGACAAGGTCCGGCGGCAGGCGTGGCTGGCCGCCCGCGACAGTGTGGCCCTGGCCGAGGGGGCCCAGACCGAGAGCGAGACCCGCACCGCCACACCGTACCTCCAGGGGGCGCTCCTGGCGCTGGACCTCGACACGGGTGGCATCGTCGCCATGGTGGGCGGGCGCAACTTTCAGGAGTCCAAGTTCAACCGCATCACGCAGGCCCGCCGCCAGCCCGGCTCGGTGTTCAAGCCGTTCGTCTACACGGCGGCCGTTCGGAACGGCTTCCCGATCTCCCATATCGTTAACGACCGCCCGCTGTCGATGCCGGCGGGGGACGGCTCCAACTGGACCCCGCAGAACTTCGACGGCCGCTTCCGCGGCCCGATCCCGCTGCGCACCGCGCTCACCAACTCGATCAACGTGGCCACGGTGCGGCTCATGTTCGACGTCGGCATCCAGGCCGTGATCGACTATTCGCGGGACGCCGGACTCTCCACCGACCTCCCGCCGTACGGCTCGCTCGCCCTCGGCGCGGCCGACCTGATCCCGTGGGAGGTGGCGCGGGCCTACACGGTCTATCCGACGGGAGGGATGCGGGTCACCCCGATCTCGATCACCCGGATCGAGGACCGGAACGGCAACGTGGTCCGCCAGTTCACCGCCCCCCGGACGCGCATCCTGACCGAGCAGGAAGCCTACCTGATGACCTCGGTTCTGTCGGACGTGGTCGACCGCGGCACCGGCCGCTACGGGATCCGCGGCCGCGGCTTCGAGTGGCCCGCCGGCGGCAAGACGGGGACGACCAACGAGTCCACCGACGCCTGGTTCGTCGGCTTCACGCCCGAATACCTGGCCCTCACCTGGGTGGGGTTCGACCGCAAGCAGCGGATCCGCTACAACGGCACGGGCGGGGTCCTGGCGGCGCCGATCTGGGGGGACTTCATGAAGGTCGCCCACGAGGGGCTGGAGCCGCCGGAGGACGGGTTCCGCGAGCCGCCGGGGCTGGAGCGGGTGGCGGTCACGACCACCACCGGCATGCTGGCGGCGGGGTTCTGCGGGATGCCATCGTACACCGAGATCATGATCCCGGGGACGGAGCCGGAGCACTACTGCTATCCGCCGCGGGAGGGGGGGATTCCGACGCTGATGGCGCCGGGGAACGGGGAGCCGGAGACGAAACCCACCGAACCCGTAGTCGACGACGACTTCTTGTTCTAGCTCGGGCCGCTGAAAGCGGGCCATCTTCGGCCGATCACTCGTCGGGCGATCCTGCGGCGTACAGTCGTACGCCTCGGATCTCCCTCCTCGCGATCGACCGAATCTGACCCGTTTTGAGCGGCCTTCCACTTTTACGCTTACAAATC
>DATLFF010000041.1:0-3287 GCA_035524915.1 Gemmatimonadota bacterium
AGCTCCCCGGCTCCCTTCGACGAAGCCTGGGGCGCCCCGAGGCGACGCGCTCAGAAGCGGTCTCCACGACGAGACCGTCCCGCGGGAGTCGGCGTTGCGGCTGGCCCGGGAAACCCGGCGGTCCCGTGCGGCAAATCTGGCTGCCCCACGACCACCTGACGCCCGGAGACACCAGGATGATGCGCGAGCTCGCCGACAGCACCCTCAGCCACTTCGACTTCCTGCGACGGTAGGGCATCCCGAGGGAGGGCCCCTCGCCTGGCGGCCCCGGCGGCCCCGGACCAACTTCGAACCATGGACGACGGCCCGAGGGGGAGCGCGCCTCCCGCTGGAGGTGGCTCCTGGGAGAGCTGAAGCGGCGCGGGGTCTTCCGCGCGCTGGTGTGGTACGCCGTCGCGGCGTGGGTGCTGATCCAGGTCGCCGAGACGACCTTCCCCTACCTCGGGCTCCCCGAGGTGGCCGTCACGCTGGTCATCGTCCTCGCCGTCGCGGGCCTGCCCGTCGCCCTGGTCCTCTCCTGGATCTTCGACATCACCTCCGGGGGGATCGAGGAGACGGCGCCAGCTCCCCTCGGCCGGCCCCAGGCGGCAGACGCTGGCGCCGACCCTCCCACCCTGCGCCTGGCCGCGCCACTTCCCCACCCCGCCACGCCCCTCCTCGGCCGCGACTCCGAGCTGGAGGAGGCGGAACGCCTGCTGACCGGGGACGAGGTCCGGCTGCTCACCGTCGTCGGCCCGGGCGGATCGGGGAAGACCCGGCTGGCGCTCGAGCTCGCGCACCGCGTGGCACCCCACCTCCGGGACCGCGCCGCGTGGGTGCGCCTCGACGCCATACGGGACCCGGCCCTCGTCCCCTCCGCCATCGGGCGGGCCTTCGGGATCGGCGAGTCGGGCGACGAGGAGCTCATGGACACGATCGCCGCGTCCCTCCGGGAGCGGGAGCTGCTGGTCGTGCTGGACAACTTCGAGCAGGTGGTGGAGGCGGCCCGCCACGTCGCCGAACTCCTCGCCGCCTGTCCGGAGCTGCGCGTGCTGGTGACGAGCCGCGCGCCCCTGCGCCTCCGGGGTGAGCGGGCGCTGCCGCTCCGTCCGCTGCCGGCACCCGACCCCGGGCGCCCACCCGCCGAGCTGATGAGCTCGCCGGCGGTCCGGCTCTTCGCCGATCGCGCGAGCGACGTCGACCCCTCCTTCGAGGTGACCGAGGAGAACGTCCCCCGAATCGCTGAGATCTGCCGTCGCCTCGACGGCCTGCCTCTCGCCCTGGAGCTGGCGGCCGCCCGCTCGAAGGTGCTCGGCCCGGAGGCGATCCTCGCGCGCCTGGAGCAGCGCATGCCGCTCCTGGATCGGGGCGCCCGGGACCATCTGCCGCACCAGCGCACGCTCCGCGACACGATCGCGTGGAGCCACGAGCTCCTGGGCCCGGACGAGCGCGTCCTCTTCCGCCGCCTCGCCGTGTTCTCCGGGGGATGGGACCTCGCCGCCGTGCAGCCGGTGGCCGGCGGCGGCCTCGAGTCGGACGTCCTGGATCTCTTCCAGGCCCTCGTGGACCAGTCCCTTGTGTCCCGGGCGTCCGAGGCCGGCCCCGATCCGCGCTTCACCATGCTCGAGGTGATCCGCGAGTACGCCGCCCATGCCCTCGAGTCGGCGGGTGAGGCGGCGGCCGCTCGCGACCGGCACGCCGCCCACTTCGCGACCCTGGCGCGGACGGCCGAGCCGCAGCTCGTGGGGCCGCCCCAGGCCGAGTGGCTCGACCGGCTGGAGCGGGAGCACGACAACCTGCGCGCGGCCCTCGACTGGCTCGAGAGCCGGGACCCGGTCTCGGGGCTGAGGCTGGCCGGGCACCTCTGGCGCTTCTGGGAGGTCCGGGGGCACCTGAGCGAGGGCCGACGCCGTCTCGCGTCGCTTCTGGAGGCGGCACCCGCGGTCGACGACGGCAAGCTCCGGCTCAAGGCTCTCTACGCCGCCGGCATCCTCGCCGACGCCCAGGGGGACTACGACGGGGCCCGGGAGCACTTCGAGAGGTCCCTGGCCGCCTACCGGGAGGCCGGCGATCGGTGGGGGGTCGCCAATGCGCTCAACAACATGGGTGTCGTTGCCCTCCGCCACGGGGACTACGCGACGGCCCACGAGCTCTACACCCGGAGCGTCTCGCTCTGGCGAAAGCTGGGGAACGACGCGGCCGTGGCCCTCGCCCTGAACAACCTCGGGAACGTGGCGAGGCTCCGCGGCGACCACGACGCGGCCCGCACCTCCCTGGAGGAGAGCCTGGCCATGCAGGAGGCCGCCGGCGACGTGAACGGCTGTGCGCTGACCCTCGGGCTCCTCGCCGAGGTGGCTCTGGAAGAGGACTCCCTGGGCGAGGCCGAGAGACTCTACGAGGAAAGCCTCTCCCTCTTCCGCGAGAGCGGGAACCGGCCCGAGATCGCCCGGTCGCTCCTGGAGCTGGGACGGGTCCAGCGCGCCCGGGGTCGACCGGGCGACGCGCGGGCCCGCTGGGCGGACGCGCTCCTGGAGTACGCGGAGCTGGGCAGTCCCCGGGGTCTCGCCGGGACGCTGGAGGAGCTTGCGGCCCTCGCCGGAGCGGAGGGCGCGGACGAAGAGCGCGCAAGCTTCGCCGAGGCCGCGAGAGCGCTCAGGGAACGCGGCCAGGAGTTCGACCCGGAGGCGGTGATCGAGGACGCCCACCGCTGGGCGAGCGCGGCCCAATCTCCTTGACGTGCCGTCTCTCCGGATCCTACTATGGCAGGCCGATCGCACGTCTCACCACGGAGGACCCATGCGCCGTTTCATCGTCAAGCGGACGCTTCCACCTCTCTCCGACGATCAGCTCCAGGACGTGGGGAAGCGGGTGGTGCGGGCGGCCGAGCAGGTGGGCGTGAAGTGGATCCGCAGCCATCTCACCGCCGACGGCCGCCACTCGTTCTGCGAGTTCGAGGCCCCCGACGAGCAGGCGTGCCGGGATCACGCGGCCGCGGCCGAGCTCCCCGTCGACGAGGTGGTCCCCATCGGCCGGGAGATCGGGCCCGAGCAGTTCCCCTGAGGGCCCTCCCCGAGGACGTCAGCTTTCCAGCTCGAACCACCGCTCCGCGTGCTCCCGCACCAGCGGCTCTTCGTCCTCGAGCGCGTCGCGGAGCACTGCCACCGCCCCGCTCAGGCGACTCCTCCAGCCTGGCCAGCCAGTTCCCTATCGCCACGCAGACGTTCCGCGCGAACCCGGGACGTCCCGCCTCCGGGTCGCCGAGCCGCGGGAGAAGGCGTCCCAGCGTTCCTGGTCCAGCGCCGTCCGGA
>DATLFF010000042.1:0-23448 GCA_035524915.1 Gemmatimonadota bacterium
CCCTCGCCGACGACCCCCTCCTCACCGTCCGCGATTGGCCGCCCGCCGGCCAGCCGGACCCGCCGTGGCCCGACGTGCAGCCGCTCCGCGTGGTGCTGGACTCCCGGCTCCGGCTCCCACCGGACTCGCGGCTGGCGACCTCGGCGAGCCCCGAGCGCCCCGTGCTCGTCCTCTGCGCCGAGGCCGCGCCGGAGGCGCGAGCGGCCGCGCTGGCCGCCGCCGGCGTCGAAATCGTCCGGCTTCCGGCCAGCGATTTCGGAGTGGAGCTCGCGGCCGCCGTCGGCGAGCTCGCCCGCCGGGAGGTGAGCGGGGTTCTGGTAGAGCCCGGCCCGACGCTCGCCGCCGCGCTCCTGGCCGCCGGCCTGGCCGACCGCTGGACCGCGTTCGTGGCCGCCGACGCCGACGTGGGCGCGGACGCCCTCGCGCTCTACGCCCCGGCCGGCCCGGTCCGACTCCCCGCGCTCGAGGACGTGATGGTTTCACGCCACGGCCGCGACGTGGCGCTGACGGGCCGCCCCGCCGACCGCGGCTAGATTCGGTCCCATGTTCACCGGCATCGTCGAGACGGTGGGGGAGATCCGCGAGGTGCGCCCCCTGGGCGAGGGCCGTCGGCTGACCGTCGCGGCTCCTTGGGCAGAGAGCCTCGCCATCGGCGATTCCGTCGCGATCGACGGCTGCTGCCTCACGGTGGTGGAGCGCGACGCCACCATGTTCGTGGTCGAAGCCGTCCGCGAGACCCTCGCCCGCACCGTCACCGGCGACTACGCCCCCGGCCGGGCCGTCAACCTCGAGCGCGCCCTCGCCGTCGGCGACCGGCTCGGCGGCCACTTCGTCCAGGGCCACGTGGACCAGGTCGCCACCGTCCGCTCGATTGAACGCTCCGGAGAGAACCGGTACATTGAACTCGATCTGCCGCCCGACGGGCGGGAGCTCGCGGCGGCCCGGGGCTCGATCGCCGTGGACGGGGTCAGCCTCACGATCCTCGCGGCGACGCCGGACGGCGTCCGCCTCTCGATCATCCCGCACACGTGGGAGCGGACGACGCTCGGTCGCCGGGCGGTGGGGGACCGGGTGAATGTGGAGTATGACCTGATCGCACGTTACATCAAGGGGATCATGGAGTTGGAGTCTTGATCAAGCCGGTCTCATTCACCCCGATCGAAGACGCGATCGAGCACGTCCGACGGGGCGGCGTCCTGATCGTCGTGGACGACGAGGACCGCGAGAACGAGGGCGACTTCGTGTTCGCCGCCGAGACCGCGACCCCGGAGGCGGTCAACTTCCTCGCCGTCCACGGCCGCGGCCTCATCTGCGCGCCCATGGCGAACGAGATCGCCGACCACCTGGGGCTCGGCCTCATGGTCGTCGACAACACGGCGCTCCACGAGACGGCGTTCACCGTCTCGGTCGACCTCCGGGAGGGGACCACCACCGGCATCAGCGCCGCCGACCGGGCGGCCACGATCCGCGCGCTGGTCGAGCCCTCCACCCGCCCGGCCGACCTGGCCCGGCCGGGCCACGTCTTTCCGCTCCGCGCCAAGGACGGCGGAGTCCTGCGACGGGCCGGCCACACCGAGGCGGCGGTCGATCTGGCGCGCCTGGCGGGATTCACGCCGGTCGCGGTCCTGTGCGAAGTGGTGGACGACGACGGGACGATGGCGCGGCTCCCGCGGCTCCTCGAGATCGCCGCCCGGCACGACCTCCCGGTCATCACCATCCAGGACCTGATCCTCTACCGCCGGCTCAAGGAGAAGGTGATCGTCCGGCTCGCCGAGACGCCGCTCCCCACCGAGCACGGCGACTTCCGGCTCATCCTCTTCGGCTCGACGGTGAACGACGAGCATCACGTGGCGCTCGTCCGGGGCGAGGTGGCGGGGAAGGAGGACGTGCTGGTGCGGGTCCACTCCTCGTGCTTCACCGGTGACGTGCTGGGGAGTCTCCGGTGCGACTGCGGCGCCCAGCTCCACCACGCGATGCGGCAGGTCGCCGAGCAGGGCGCGGGCGTCGTGCTCTACATGCACCAGGAGGGCCGCGGGATCGGGCTGGTCAACAAGCTGAAGGCCTACATGCTCCAGGACGAGGGGATGGACACGGTCGAGGCGAACGAGCACCTCGGCTTCCGGCCGGACCCGCGCGACTACGGGATCGGCTGCCAGATCCTGGTCGACCTCGGCCTCACCACGATCCGCCTGCTCACGAACAACCCGCAGAAGCGCGCCGCGATCGAGGGGTACGGCCTCCGGATCACCGAGCACGTGCCGATCGAGATGCCGCCCACGCCCCACAACCGGCGCTACCTGGACACCAAGCGCGACAAGCTGGGCCACCTGCTCCGCCACTAGGAGGACGATGGGGGAGGCACCGGAGCTCTCGGTCGACGGCACGGGCAGGCGGATCGCGCTGGTCGTGGCCCGCTTCAACGAGGACGTGACCTCCGCGCTGGCGGCCGGCGCCCGGGCGGCGCTCGTCGGCTCCGGCGTGGCCGATTCCGACATCCTCGAGTATCACGTGCCGGGCGCGTTCGAGCTGACCCCCGCCTGCCGCCAGGTGATCGCGCAGGACGACTCGCTCGACGCGATTGTCGCGCTGGGCGCGCTGATCCGCGGCGAGACCGCCCACTTCGACGTGCTCGCCGACGCGGTGACGCGGGCGCTCATGGACCTCGCGGTGGAGCTCAACGTCCCGCTCGCCTTTGGACTGCTGACCGCGGAGAGCCGGGCCCAAGCCGAGGAGCGGGCCGACCCCGCCCGGCTGGACCGCGGGGGAGAGGCGGCCCGCGCCGCGCTCGCCCAGTGCGCGCTCTTCCGCGAGCTGGCGGAGCGCCGGGGCCCGGTCCGCGGGTTCCGGCTGCCATGAGGCGCCGCCACAAGGCCCGCCGCTGGGCGCTCCAGATCCTCTACGCCTGGGAGGCGCGCGAGCGGACCCAGGATCTCCGCGACACGGCCCGCGACTTCTTCGACCGCCGCCGCGTGGCGCCCGAGACCCGCGCCTTCGCCGAGCGGCTGATCGACGCGGTCGCCGCGAACAGCGACGAGATCGACTCGATCCTCGCCACGGGAACCGAGAACTGGGAGTTCGGCCGGCTCTCGATCATCGACCGCAACATCCTGCGGATCGCGCTCGCCGAGTTTCTCCATCTCGAGGACGTCCCGTTCCGGGTCTCGATCGACGAGGCGATCACGCTGGCGGGCCGCTACGGCGGGGCCGACTCGCCCCGCTTCGTGAACGGCGTGCTCGACGCGCTCGCCCACCGGCTCGACCTGATTCCATCGTGACGGCGTCCGCCGACGGACGCGGGCCCCGCTGGGGCCTGGTGGCCGACGTCCACTCGAATCTCCAGGCGCTGGAAGCGGCCCTCGGGTGGATCGACGCCCGCGGGGTGGACGCCATCTGGTGCCTCGGCGACGTGGTCGGCTACGGCGGCGACCCCGCGGCGTGCATCGCCCGCGTCCGGGAGCGGTGCGCGGGCACGGTGCGCGGCAACCACGACGTGGCCGTCGTCGACCCCCGGCTGCGCGAGTGGTTCAACCCTCACGCCCGGGCGGCGATCGAGCGGCAGGCCGAGCTCCTGGGCGACGAGGAGCGGACCTGGCTGGCGGAGCTCCCCTCCACGATCGAGCTCGACGACGCCTCCCTCGCGCACAGCGGCTTCGCCGACCCGGACGCCTTCGACTACGTGGTGACCGCCCGCCAGGCGGCCATCGAGATCGACGCCCTTCCGGGCCGCCTCGGCTTCTACGGCCACACCCACGTGCCGGACGCCTGGCGCCGAGGCGAGAGCCGGCGGGTGGAGCAGATCCCGCTGCGGGAGGGCCCCGAGGGAATCTCGCTCGAGAAAGGGCGCTGGATCGTGAACCCCGGCGCGGTCGGCCAGCCGCGGGACCGGGATCCGCGCGCGGCCTGCGCGGTGTTCGACACCGGATCGGCGGTCCTGGAGTGGGCCCGGATCCCGTACGACGTCGAGGCCGCCCAGGAGGCGATCCGCCACGCGGGCATGCCGGACTTCGAGGCCCGCCGCCTGGCGGTGGGGATGTGACCGGGGCGGACGAGGCCACCGCGGCCGACAGCGGCCGCGCCGCCGACCCGTGGTCGAGGTTCTGGGGCTCCAAGGAGTCGCTGGACACGATCTATCCATCCAGCCCGCGGGTGGTCCAGGCCGTGCGCGCCCACCTGGAGAAGGACGGCGCGCGGATCCTCGAGATCGGCGCCGGAACCGGCCGCGACACGGCCGCGCTGGCGGCCGCCGGGCACCGGGCCGTGGCGCTGGACGCCGCGCCCGAAGCGCTGGCCCTGACTGCCCGCGCGGCGCCGGCTCTGGTGGGCCGCGGGATCGTGCGCGGTGATGCTTTTCATCTGCCGTTCGCCGACGGGGTCTTCGACGCGGTCTTCCATCAGGGCGTGCTCGAGCACTTCGGCAACCCGCGCGCCTTCCTCGACGAGAACCTGCGGGTGACGGCGCCGGGGGGCCTCCTCGTGGTGGACGTGCCGCAGCGCTGGCACGCGTGGACGGCGCTCAAGCGCGCCGCGATCCGGGTCGACCGCTGGTTCGCCGGCTGGGAGACCGATTTCACCGTGGACGAGCTCTCGCGGCTGATCGAGGAGACCGGCTACCGGGTCGAGGGCGCCTACGCCGACACGATGGTCCCGAGCCTGGGGTACCGGCTCGCGCGGGAGGCGGCGGGCCGCGCCGGGCTCCGGCTCCCGATGCGGCCGGCGGGCCCGGCGCCGCTCCGGCGGCTCCGGGCGGGCGCGCGCGAGCGGTTCCTGGGCTCCCGCGCCGGCCGATCGCTCGCCCACACGATCGGCGTGGTGGCCCGCCGTCCCGCGGAGTGAGCCGATGCGGATCCTGGTCGTCAACTGGCAGGACTGGACCCACCCGCAGGCCGGGGGAGCCGAGATCCACCTGCGGGAGACCTTCGGCCGCCTGGCCGCCCGGGGTCACGCGGTGGACCTCCTCTGCACCGGCTTCCCCGGCGCCCGCCGCGAGGAGCGGCTCGAGGGGATCAACGTGATCCGCCGCGGCCGCCGGCGGGCGCTGTTCAACTACGTGGTGCCCGGCGTCTACCGGCGCGTCCTCCGGAAGAACCGCTACGACGTGGTGGTGGACGACATGAACAAGGTGCCGTTCATGACCCCGCTGTTCTCCGAGTCGCCGGTGGTGGCGCTGGTCCACCACCTCTTCGGCGCGGCGATCTTCCAGGAGACCAATCCCGTCTTCGGCGCCTACGTCCTGGCCAGCGAGACGCCCGTCCGATGGGTCTACCGGCGCACCCCGTTCATCGCGGTCTCGGAGTCGACCGCCGACGACCTCGTCCGGCGCGGGATCGGGCGCGAGAGGATCGAGGTGATCCCGAACGGCCTCCCCGAGATCGACGAGGCGGCGATCCTGGGGGAGCCGAAGAGTGACACGCCGCTCTTCGTCTCGCTGGGACGGCTCAAGCGGTACAAGCGGGTGGACCTCGTCCTCGACGCCTTCGCGCGGCTCGCCGCCGGCCGGCCCGACGCCCGGCTGGTGGTGGCGGGCGACGGCGACCACCGCGCCGCGCTCGAGGCCGGGGCCGCCCGGATGGGGCTGACGGACCGGGTGGAGTTCCCCGGCTGGGTGGGGGAGGAGGAGAAGTGGCGGCTCCTGCGCCGGGCGTGGGCGCTCCTCTACACCAGCCCCCGCGAGGGGTGGGGGTTCGGCTCGATCGAGGCCCAGCGGGTGGGCACGATCGCGATCGTGAGCGACGCGCCGGGGCTGCGCGACACGGTGGAGGACGGCGCGACCGGCTGGACGGTCCCCCACGGCGACGTCGCCGCGCTGGCCGCGGCGATGGAGCGCGCGATCGAGCGACCCGACGAGCGCCGCGTCATGGAAGCGGCGGCGATCGAGCGGGCGCGGGGCTTCACCTGGGAGCGGGCCGCGGCGGACACGGAGAAGGTCCTCGAGCGCGCCGCGGAGTCCCGCCGATGAGCGCCCCCCACCCGCGCGAGGACTTCGCCGTCTGCGTCCCCGCCTTCGACGAGGTCGAGAACATGGAGACCCTCTTCGCCGCGCTGGCGAAGACCTGGCGCGCGGAGGGCCTCCTCGGCGAGGTCGTGCTGGTCGACGACGGCTCGACCGACGGCACCGCCGAGGCCGCCGAGCGGGCCGCCGCCGGCTTTCCGGGCGAGGTCCGGATCGTCCGCCACCCGGAGAACCGCGGCAAGACGGAGGCGATGGTCACCGCCGCCGAGGCGACCGACCGCGAGTGGCTCGTCCTCTTCGACGCCGATCTCCAGCACTCCGCCGACGAGATCCCGCGGTTTCTGGACGCTCTGGCGGAGGGCCGCGACGTCGTGACCGGGTGGAAGCAGGGTCGCTACGACAAGCGGCTCGTTTCGAGCGTCTACAACCGGCTCTCCCGGTGGCTCTTCCGGGTTCCCGTTCACGACCTGAATTCGATGAAGGCGTTCCGCCGGCGGATCCTGGACGAGATCCCGCTGCGTCACGACTGGCACCGCTTCTTCGTCGTGCTGGCGTACGACCGCGGCTACCGCGTGGGGGAGATCCCGATTACGCTGTACCCGCGTGAGCGCGGCGCCGCCAAGTACTCCGGGCTCGGCCGCGTGGTGGTGGGGACCCTCGACCTGCTGGCCGTGAAGACGCTGACCTCCTTCCTCCGTAAGCCCCTGCTGTTCTTCGGGTCGCTCGGCGCGATTCTGGCCGGGGCGGGCGTGCTGACCGGAGGGATCGCGCTCTACTACCGCTTCGTCCTGGGCCACGGGTACCGGCCGCTCCTGTACCTGGTGACACTCCTCATCATGCTCGGGGTGCTGTTCTTCGCCCTGGGCTTCCTGGCCGAAACGGTGGTCCAGGTGCAGGACCGCCTGGAGCTCCTGGAGCGGCGACTCGCCCGGCGGGAGGAGCCACCCGGGGACACGACGTGAGGCGCCCGGGCGCGTGGGCGCTCCTCGGGGGGGCCGTCTCGCTCCTCCTGGCGGCGGCGCTCTTCGACCCCCGGCTCTTCACCGGTGGCGACAACGCGGCCTACTACGCCCTGGCCGAGGCGCTGGCGACCGGCCGCGGCTACGTCGACCTGATCACCCCCGGCGCCCCGCCGGAATCGAAGTACCCGCCCGGCTTCCCGCTCTGGCTCGTGCCGTTCTGGTGGGTCTTCGGCGGGAGCTACGTCGGGGTGAAGCTGGCGTCCTTCGTGGCCGCGGCGGCGGCCCTCTGGGCGACCTGGGCGCTGGCCCGGCGGGACGCGGCCGTCCCGGCGTGGGCGGCGGCGGCCGCGGTCCCACTGGTCGGCCTGTATCCCACGTTCCTCGACTACTCCCACTGGGTGCTCTCGGAGATGACGTACCTGGCGGTGGCCCTCGCCGCCCTCTGGGCGTTCGCCCGCGCCACGGCGTCGGAGCCGGAGGGGGAGCGGGCGCCCGACCGCTGGACCGGCGCGTGGCTGGCCGGGCTGGCCCTGTCCACCGCGGCCTTCTACGTCCGCACCGCGGGGATCGCCCTCATCGCGGCGGCGCTCCTGGCGGCGGTCCTCGCCCGGTCCTGGCGGCGGGCGGCGGCCGCGGCGGCGATCGCCGTGGGGGCCGGGCCGTGGATTCTCTGGACGGCGGCCCACCCGCCGCCGACCGGCGGATACCTGGAGCAGCTCCTGGCCGTCGACCCCTACGACCCGACCAGCCCGACCGTCTCCTTTGCGGGTCTGGTCGGGCAGGTGGTCGTCAACGTCCAGATCTACTCGTTCGACCAGATCCCCCGGCTCGTCTGGCCGGATGCGGCGCCGTTCGCGGCGGCGCTGGCGATCGCCCTCGTCTTCGGCGCGCTCCTCGTCTTCGGCGCCGTTCGGGCGATCCGCTCCCGCCGGGTGCAGGTCTGGGAGTGGGCCCTCGGACTGTCCGCGCTCCTCATACTGGTGTGGCCGTGGACGGGGGACCGGTTCCTCCTGACCGTCGCCCCGCTCCTCTGGCTGTGGGCGCTGGTCGGCCTGGACGGCGCCGCGGTCGCCTTCACCCGCCGCCGGTGGCCCGCCATCGCCGTGGCCGGCGCCCTGGCGGCCGTCCTCGCCGTGGGAGCGGTCCGCCGCGTGCCCGCCCAGTGGGAGGTGACCCGCGCCCACATGGAGGGAGACGCGCTCGCCGGCTACAGCGATTTCTGGACCGACTACTTCGAGGCCGCCTCCTGGATCGGCAGGACCGCGCCGGACGCGGTGGTCCTGGCGCGCAAGCCCACTTTCTCCTGGTACTGGAGCCGCCGGCCGAGCGTCGTCTACCCCTTGCGCTACGATCCCCCCGCGACGTGGGCCTTCATCCAGCGCCAGCGCGTCACCCACGTGCTCTTCGACGGCCTCGGCTCGACACGCCTATTCCTGGTCCCCGCCCTGGACGAGCACCTCGACCAGGTGGGGGTGGTCCACTCCGCTCCGCACCGCGCCGTCTACGTCCTCCGGATCGAGCCCGCGCCCTGATGCGGCTCCTGCACGTCGTGACCGCCTGGCCCCGCCATCCGGGCGACGTGATCACCCCCTGGCTGGTCGCGCTCTGCGAGCGGCAGGCGGCGCGCGGCCACGCGGTCGAGGTCCTGGCCCCCGCCTGGCGGGGGCTGGGGGACGGTGAGGAGAGCGGCGTCCGCGTCCACCGCTACCGCTACGCGCCCGCGCGCTGGGAGCGCCTGACCCACGAAGAGGCGACGCCGGACCGCCTCCAGCGCCAGCCCGCCTACGCCCTGGCGCTCCCCGGCTACCTGGCCGCCGGCGCGCGCGCCGCCCGCCGGCTGGGACGGGAGCGGCGCTACGAGGTGGTGCACGTCCACTGGGCGGTGCCCCACGGGGTGCACGGCCTCGCCGCCGCGCGCGGGGCGGGGCCCGGCTGCTCGCTCGTCACGACGTTCTACGGAGCCGAGATCCGCTGGGCGGAGCGGAAGTTCCCGCCGGGAAAGACGTTCCTCCGCTGGTACTGCCGCCGCTCCCGCCTGGTGGCGATCTCGGAGAGCACCCGCTCGATGCTCGCGCCCTACGCGGGCGGGGCCCCGATCGACGTCGTCCCCTACGGCGTGCCGTTCCCCGACGCCGCGGCGGGGGGCCCGCGGGCTCCGGCCGACCCTCCGGTCCTCCTCTTCGTGGGCCGGCTGGTGGCGCGCAAGGGGGTCGATCGCCTGCTCGAGGCGCTGGCGCGCGTCGAGGACCGACCCTGGCGGCTGGAGGTGATCGGCTTCGGCCCCGAGCGCGAGGCGCTCGAGGTCCGGGCCCGCGAGCTCGGTCTGACGGAGAGGGTCGCCTTCCTCGGACAGGTCTCCGACGATGCGCTCGTCGAGGCCTACCGGCGCGCCACCGCGCTCGTCCTGCCGGCCACCCTCGATCGGCGGAGCGACACCGAGGGTCTGGGGGTGGTCCTGCTGGAGGCCATGGCGTGCGGGGTCCCGGTCGTCGCCACCCGCATGGGCGGAATCGTCGACGTCGTGGTCCACGGCGAGACCGGGTGGCTGGTCGAGGACGAGATCGAGGGACTCGAGCGCGGGGTGCGGCGGGCGCTCGAGGACCCCGCCCGGGCCCGGGAGATGGGCGAGGCGGGCCGCGCCCGCGTGCGCGAGGTGTTCGGCTGGGATAAGATCCTCGACCGTCTGGACGCGGTCTACTCGAGAGGGTCGGGGGGAACGTGAGCGCGCGCAGGAAGCGGAAGAGAGGGGGCTCCGGCCGGCAGAAGACGGCCGCGGCGAAGGCGGTCGCGCCGAAGCCGGCCGCGCCGAAGCCGGAGAGCGTCCCGGCGGACCGGGAGCGCCGCGTGCTCCTGGCCTTCGCCGGCGCGGTGGCGCTCGCCACGCTCGTCTTCTTCGGCTCCTTCGTAGTCGACCGGGACGCCATGCTCTTCGGCACCGACATGGTGAGCGAGGCCTACCAGAGCCGCGCCTTCGCCGTGCACGAGGTCCAGGCCGGCCGCGGGCTCCCCGAGTGGAACCCCCACCTCTACGGCGGGATGCCGTTCCTCTCGATCCTGCCGTATCCGGTCTGGTACCCGACCTCACTGCTGTACTTCGTGATGCCGCTCCACCGCGCGATCGGCTGGGCGTTCCTGCTCCACTTCGCGCTGGCCGGGATCCTCATGTACGGGCTGGCCCGCGAGCTGAAGCTGGGCCCGGGGCCCGCCATGGTGGCCGGCGCCGCCTACATGTTCACCGGCTACCTGGTGAGCCACCTCTACGCGGGCCAGGACGGCCGCATGTTCGCCATGCAGTGGACGCCGGCGCTGTTCCTGCTGGCCGAGCGGGCGATCACGCGGCGGCGGCTCCACTGGTTCGGCTGGATGGCGGCGGTGGTCGTTCTCCAGGTGTTCACGCCCCACGTGCAGATGATGTACTTCGCCGCCATGGGAGTCGGAGCGTACGTCCTGTTCCGGCTGTGGCAGGTCCAGCGGGCCGACGGGGAGTGGAAGCCCGCGCTCGTCCTGCTCGGCGGGTTCGTCGCGGCGTACGCGCTGGCCGGGCTGGTGGCGCTGATCGAGGTCTGGCCCACTTCAAACGTGGTACAGTTCACCCACCGGGCGGCCCGCGACTACACCTACGGGGCCTCCTGGCACATGCCGCCGGCGGAGACCCTGGCCGCGATCTGGCCGGAGTTCCAGGGATACCTGGAGAGCTACTGGGGGACGAATCCCTTCAAGCTCCACACCGAGTACCTGGGCGCCGTCCCGGTCCTGCTGGCGGCGCTCTCGCTCCTGGCCCGGCGATCCCCCCGGGTCTGGTTCTTCGCGGCCCTCGCGGCGGCGGGCCTCCTCTTCGCGTGGGCCACGCCGTTCCACCGGATCCTCTGGCTGGTCCTGCCGATGATGAAGTCCTTCCGCGCGCCGGCCATGATGTACTCGGTCGTGGCGCTCGCCGTCGCTGTCCTCGCCGCGTACGGCGCCCAGACACTCCTCGACCGCCGGGAGGCGCTGGCCGACGGGCGGCACGTGGCGTGGAAGGTCCTGGGAGGCCTCGGCGCGTTCTGGGTGCTCGCCTGGTTCTGGGTGGCCGGCGCGCCGGAATCCTTCGCGGCGTTCTGGACGAGCTTCCTCTACGACGGCGTTCCGCCGGAGAAGGCGGCGGCCGTTCCGCTGGCGATGGAGCGCTTCGCGAAGGGGCTCGGGCTCTTCGCGCTCTGGTGGGCGCTCGGGCTCGGCGCGGCCTGGCTCGCCGTCCGCGGCCGGGTCGCCCCGGTCGTCGCCTGCGCGGCGCTCGCGGCGATCACCGTGGTCGACCTCTGGCGGGTGGACCGCGCGTTCTACGCCACGCTCCCGGCCGCCCAGGTCACCGAGCCGGACGCCACGGTCCGGTTCCTCCAGGGTCAGCCGGGACCATTCCGCACGTTCCCGCTGCCCGACGCGTACGGCCCGAACGACTTCCTGCTCTGGCGGATCCCCTCGGTGACGGGGTCGCAGAAGTTCCGCCTGGCGTGGTGGGACGACCTGGTGGGGGAGCAGGGAGAGCGGCTCGGCGACACCCGGCTCTGGTCGCTGCTGGACGTCCGGTACGTGGTGTCGCGGAGCCCGATCCAGATGCCCGAGCTTCCCGCCGTGCAGCCGGGCGAGAAGACGGTCTACGCCTGGTCGGGCCCGGCGCGGCCGGCGTGGCTGGTCTACCGCGCGGCCAGCCGCCCCGACGGAGCCGCCGGCTGGCCGGCCGAGATGGACCCGCGGGAGATCGCGCTCCTCGAGCCCGGGGTCGCGGCGCCGCCCCTCGGGAACGCGGAGCCCGGCAGCGGCACCCTCCGCTGGCTGGAGCGCGAGGATCCCGGCCGGATGGCCCTCTCGGTGGAGGCCCCGGCGGACGCCATCCTCGTCCTGTCGGAGGTGTGGCATCCCTACTGGTCGGCCACGGTGGACGGAGCCGCGGTGGACGTGCTCCAGGTGAACGTGGCGCTCCGCGGGATCCCGGTCCCGGCGGGGGAGCACCGGGTCGAGCTCGAGTTCTCGGATCCGTACCTCCGGTACGGGGCCTGGGGGAGCGGGGCGGGCCTCGTCCTCCTCCTCGGGTTCCTCGCTCTCACGTGGCGCCGCCGCGGGGCCGCGCCCGCGTGACCAAGCCGGGGGGGCGCCACTGGCTCCGCTGGCTCGAGCGGACCGCGGGCCTGGCGGTGGCCGGCTTCCTTGCCTGGTACCTGATCACGAACTGGCGCCGGGTCGCGGAGTACGACTGGACGGTGGACTGGCCGCGGCTCCTCGCCAGCGCGGCGCTCCTGGCGCTGGCCTACTCCGGCTACGTGGGGCTCTGGCGGCACGTCCTCGCGCGGATGGGGAGCGCGCTCTCGATGGTCGACGCCCATCGCGTCTGGTATCTGGCCAACATGGGGCGCTACGTGCCGGGGAAGGTGGTCCAGACGGTCGGCCTCGCGTACATGGTGCGCGCCAAGGGCGGAAGCCCGGTGGCGGCCATCGCCTCGGCCGCGGTCGCCCAGACGTTCGTCGTGGCCACCGGCGGCGCGGTGGCCGCGCTCGCGCTCCCCGAGACGGCGAACGGCGGACGCGGGCTCTACGTGGCCGGCGCGGCCTTCGCGGCCGCCGTGCTGGTGGTGCTCCTGACCCCGGCGTTCAATGCGCTCCTGCGGCTCGCCCTCCGGCTGGCGCGGCGCCCCGAGCTCTACGTGCCGGTGCCCTGGACCGAGCGCGCCGGCCTGGCGGCCGGCTACTTCACGCTGACGGTCGTGACGGGTCTCGCCTTCTGGCTCTTCCTCACGTCGGTCGCTCCGGTGGAGGCGGACGCGGTCTGGGCCCTGATCGGCGTGTACGCCGCCGGCTACGTGGCCGGCTGGCTCGCGTTCTTCGTGCCCGGCGGCCTCGGCGTGCGGGAGGGCGTGTACGCGCTGCTGCTGGCCCTCTACATTCCCCCCACCGCAGCGGTCGCCGCCGCCGTGCTGGCCCGCATCTGGTCGACGGCGGTGGAAGTCGTCGTGGTCGCGATCCTGCTGGCCCTCTACGGGGCCGCGGACCTCCGCGCCTCCACCGTCCCTTCGACCGGGCACGCCCATGGGTGAGGTCCTCGTCATCGTGCCGACCTACAACGAGCGCGAGAACCTGCCGCACCTCCTCCCCCGGATCCTGGCGGAGGATCCGCGGATCGAGATCCTGGTGGTGGACGACGGCTCCCCCGACGGCACCGGCGACCTGGCCGAGCGGATGGCCGCCGACGAGCCGCGGATCCACGTCCTCCACCGGCCCGCCAAGCTGGGTCTCGGGACCGCCTACCTGGCCGGCTTTCGCTGGGCGCTGGAGCGGTCCTACGCGCTCGTCTTCGAGATGGACGCCGACTTCTCCCACGACCCGCGCCATCTGCCGGAGTTCCTCGCCCTGGCCGAGGAGTTCGATGTGGTGGTGGGTTCCCGCTACATGCGCGGCGTCACGGTGGTCAACTGGCCGATGGGGCGGCTGATCCTGTCGTGGCTCGCCAACAAGTACGCCCGCACCGTGACCGGGCTCCCGCTGAACGATCTGACCAGCGGCTTCAAGTGCTACCGGCGAGCCGTGCTGGAGGCGCTCGACCTGGACGCCATCCGCTCGACCGGCTACGCCTTCCAGATCGAGACCGTGTTCCGCGCCCGGCACGCCGGCTTCGACGTGACCGAGACCCCGATCGTCTTTGTCGACCGGAACGTGGGGATGAGCAAGATGAACAAGCGGATCGTGTGGGAGGCGATCTGGATGGTGTGGCGGATGCGGCTGTGGGTGATCACGGGCCGGCTGGAGCGGGAGACGCTCATGGGGCCCGCCCGGGCGAGCGAGAGCGCGTGAACGCGGACCTCCGCAGCCGGCCCTTTCTGAAGATGTCGGGCGGCGGCAACGACTTCGTCGTCTTCGACGACCGCGACCGATGGTTCCCGGAAGAGAATCGCGCCGAAGCGGTGGCGCACCTCTGCCGACGGGGTCTCGGCGTGGGTGCCGACGCGGTCCTCCTGCTCCAGCGGGCCGACGACGCCGACTTCCGAATGGTCTACTTCAACGCCGACGGCGGCGAGGCCCCCATGTGCGGCAACGGCGCCCTCTGCATCGCGCGCTACGCGCGCATGGCGGGCGCGGTGGACGCCCCCGACATGGAGTTCCATACCGGGAGCGGCCGGTTTCGCGCGCGGGTCGAGGACCCGGCGCGACCGGAGGTCACGCTCTGGCTCGTCCCGCCGAGCGACCTCGAGTCCGAGCACCCGGACCTGGCGGTCGGGCCGTACCGGAAGGTCGGCTTCCTCGACACCTCGACCCCGCATGTCGTCGCCCTCCTGGGCTCGGTCGAGGCGGTCGAGACGCACGACGTGGCCGGGGAAGGGCGGCGGCTGCGGTCGCATCCGAACTGGGACCCGCCGGGGACAAACGTCAACTTCGTCGCCGCGGTCGACCGCTCGACTATCCGGATGCGGACCTACGAGCGGGGGGTGGAGGCGGAGACCCTCTCCTGCGGCACCGGCGCGACCGCGAGCGCGATCCTGTGCCACCTGTGGGGGCTCGCCGATCCACCGATTACCGTGCGCACGACCGGAGGGATTCCGCTGGTGGTGGACTTCTCTCCGGGAGCGGACCTGCCGGAAGATCCGCGACTGACGGGCGACGCCCGGGTCGTCTTCCGCGGCGAGGTAGGCGAGACGTGAGCCGAAGGTCCCCTCAGCACGGCTCCTGGTGGGCCGTCGCGCGATCCCGCGACCAGCTCCACACCTCGCACGTCTCCGGCCCGACCGGCTCGTCTCGGCCGTCGGTCGGCCAGTGGACCACGCGCAGGCGCGGCTCCGCGCCGGGGGTAGGACGCACCAGCAGCCACAGCCGCACCTCGCCGCCCGGCGTGAGCGGGCTCCCGATCCAATAGCCCTCGCTGGGGCTGACGACGCTCCCGCTCCACTTGAACCGGGCGCCCGGGTCGGGGTTCTCGGCGTCCGGCCGCACCCCCAGGAGCGTCGCTCCCGATTCGATCCGCAGGTGGAAGTCGGCGAACGTCTCGCGCTGGCCGCCGTGGGTCACGACGAACGGCCAGGCGATGGCGGTGTCGTCGCCGCTCACCGCCTCCGGCTGGTCCAGCGCCACCATCCCCACTGCACCGCCCCCGCTGGCGCACGCCGCCAGGGCCGCGGCGCCGAGGACCACCCCCGCCATCCGAGCTCCGAATCCTCTCATGCCTGCCCTCCTCCCGTCGTCGACTCCCGGCCCCGCGCCGCCACCGCGAACTGCAGGTAGTACGCCCGCACCCGTTCGGTCGAGGGCCAGGCGTCTTCGCCCCCGTGAATCAACTCCCGGAACTCCTCCCGGGCTCGCGCCAACTCCCGCCGCCGGGGGCCCCGCCAGCGCACGTCCGAGACGGTCAGATCGAACAGCTCGAGGGCCCGCTCGAACGCGCCTTCCAGCCGGTCGGCGTTTCCCCGTTCGCGGGCCCGGATCGAGCGCTCGACCTCGCTCCCGACGTGGGCCATCTGCTCGACCAGGGACATCCCGGTCCACCGCCCCTCGGCCAGCCCCGCGTGCCGCATCACGGCGCCCCTTCTACCCGCGCCGCGACGATCCTCCGGATCGTATCCCGGATCGCGGGATCCTCGACGTCCCGGGATCGATTGCCCTGCGAGGGTCGGACGTTGATCACCGAGTCGAACTCGAGCCACTCCTCCGGCGAGCCGTCGGGGTACAGGTTTATCCCCCAGAGATCGGTCTGGCGCGATCCGTCGTCCAGCAGCGCCGCCTCCTGATCGCTGTGCAGCTCGCCCCCGATCGCCAGGAGGCCCCGGGCCACGTCCGCCACGGCCTTCACCATGTCGCCGAACTCCTCTTCGGCCCGGGCGCGCAGCTCGTCCCGCGAAATCGACTCCCTCACGATCGTCGTGGTCATCGTGCCGCAACCGTACCGCGGGGGATCGCCCCGGTCAACCGGATACCGTACATCGCCGTTTGGTCACCCACGTCGCTTCCGCTAACTTCGGGGGATGGCCGAACTTCGCTACGACCCGAACGTGATCGAGCCGAAGTGGCGCGCCGCCTGGGAGGAGATGGACCTCTTCCACGCGGACCTGGAAGGCGCGGAGCGCCCGTGCTACGCGCTCGTGATGCTGCCGTACCCCTCCGGCGACCAGCTTCACGTGGGGCACTGGTATCACTACGGACCGGCGGATTCGTGGGCGCGATTCATGCGCATGCGAGGCTACGACACGTTCGAGCCGCTCGGCTTCGACGCGTTCGGCCTGCCGGCCGAGAACTACGCGGTCCGGACCGGGGTCCATCCCAAGGACTCGACCGACTCCAACATCGCGAACATGATCGACCAGCTGAAGAAGATGGGGGCGATGTGGGACTGGGACCGGACGCTCAAGACGAGCGACCCGTCCTACTACCGGTGGACCCAGTGGATTTTCCTCAAGTTCTACGAAAGCGGGCTGGCCTATCGGAAGGCGGCACCCGTGTGGTGGTGTCCGACCGACCAGACCGTGCTCGCCAACGAGCAGGTGCTCGAGGGCAACGTCTGCGAGCGCTGCGGCACGCCAGTGGAGAAGAAGGACCTCACCCAGTGGTTCTTCATGATCACCGACTACGTCGAGGAGCTTCTCGAGCGGCTCGACGACCTGGAGTGGCCCGAGCGGACGAAGACGCTTCAGCGGAACTGGATCGGCCGTTCCGAAGGGGTCGAGATCGACTGGCCGGTGGAATCCACGGAGGACGCCACGATCCGGACGTTCACCACTCGCCCGGACACGATCTACGGCGTCACGTTCCTCGCGCTCGCGCCGGAGCACCCGCTGGTGGATCGGATCGTGGCCAGCGACCTCCGCGAGGAGGTGGGGAGGTACCGCCACCTCGCCCGCCGGATGTCCGACATCGAGCGCACCTCGACGGACAAGGAGAAGACCGGCGTCTTCACCGGTGCCTACGCGGAGCACCCGTTTACCGGCCGACCGATCCCGATCTGGGTGGCCGACTTCGTGCTCGCCACCTACGGCACCGGCGCGATCCAGGGGGTCCCCGCCCACGACCAGCGGGACTGGGAGTTCGCGACCCGGATGGACCTGCCGATCGTCCGCGTGATCGACCCCGACGACGAGTCGCCCGAAGGCACGGCGTACACCGGTCACGGCACCGTAGTCGAATCGGGCCCCTACACGGGCATGCGCTCGGAGGAGATGATCCCCGCGGTGCTCGTCGAGCTGTCCCATGCCGGGCAGGGGAGAAAAGCGGTCAACTACCGGCTCCGCGACTGGCTCGTCAGCCGCCAGCGCTACTGGGGCGCGCCGATCCCGATCGTCCACTGCCCGGAGTGCGGCGAGGTGCCCGTCCCGGAGGAGGACCTGCCCGTCGAGCTCCCCTACGACGTCGACTTCTCGCTCGGGGCCGGGAAGAGCCCGCTCGAGCGGAGCGCCGCGTTCATGAACGTGGCGTGCCCGAGGTGCGGCCAGGCCGCGCGCCGCGACGCCGACACGATGGACACGTTCGTCGACTCCTCCTGGTACTTCCTCCGCTACCTGGATCCGCGCGACGAAGAGAAGCCGTGGGACCGGGAGATCGTCCGGAAATGGCTCCCGGTGTTCCAGTATTCGGGCGGGATCGAGCACGCCGTGCTCCACCTGCTCTACGCCCGGTTCTTCGTCAAGGCCCTCCGCGACATCGGGCTCCTCGACGTGGACGAGCCGTTCCAGCGGCTCTTCCACCAGGGCACGATCACGAGCGGCGGCGCCAAGATGTCCAAGTCGCGCGGCAACGTGATCAGCCCCGACGAGTACGTGGCCGAGTACGGCGCCGACGCCTTCCGCGCCTACCTCATGTTCGGCTTCTCGTGGTGGGAGGGCGGCGACTGGAAGGCCGAGGGGATCCGCGCGATCGCCGGCTGGCTGCAGCGGGTGTGGCGGCTGGTGGACCGGCACGCCGCCGTCTTCGACCAGGTCGAGCCGGGCGCCTGGAACCAGTGGGACCGCCTCGACGAGGCGGGCCGCGCGCTCCAGCTGATCCGCCACCGCTCGGTCCAGGGAGCTACCGGGGATCTCGAACAGTGGCAGTTCAACACCGCGATCTCGCGGATCATGGAGCTGGTGAACGCGATCTACCACTACGCGCCGATCGAGGGAGAGACGCCGGAGGGGGTCGACCCCGGTCTCCTGGCGCAGGCCATCGACACCATGGTGCGTCTGGTCGGGCCGATCGCGCCCCACCTGGCCGAGGAGCTCTGGTCCAGGATCGGGCGCGCGCCCTCGGTGGTCGGCGCCGAATGGCCGCTGGCCGATCCCGCCATCCTCGCCACCGCCGAGGTCACGGTCGCGATCCAGGTGAACGGAAAGGTCCGGGACGAGATGCGCGTGCCCCGCGGCCTCTCGAATGAGGAGGTCGAGGCCCGGGCGCTCGCCCACGGCCGGATCCCCGAGCTGCTGGACGGGGAGCGGCCGAAGCGGGTGGTCGTGGTCCCCGACCGGCTGGTCAACCTGGTGGTCTGAACCCGGCCGCCGACCCGGCGGTTTAGGGGGTGATGAACACGCGTATCACGACGACCAACACCCGCTGGCGGGATGGCTACGGCCGGCGCTGGGCCGTCGCGCTGGTCGTCGCCGCGGGCGCTCACGCCACGGTCTTCTTCTTCCTGCCCCGTGGGCTGACCGACCGGCTCCACGAGGCGATGATCCCCGACCCCACGGTCCTGATCGTCGCCGGCTCGCCGGGACCGATGGAGTCGATCGCCTATCGGACACCGAACGACGTGCCGGTCGAGACCCCGCCGCCGCCGCTCGAGGAGGAGGAGCAGGTCGAACCGACGCCTTCGGAGACCGCCAGTGAGACGATCACCGTGGCGGAGGTGACCACGGCGGCGAACCCGACAGTGGGGTCCGCTGTGGGGGTGCCGGAAGGCACCGGGGAGAGCGAGCCCGCGGGCGGCGGGGGCGGCGCGGTGGTGCCGCCGCGGCCGATCCACCTGGTGGTTCCGCAGATCCCCCGGGGCGTCGATCGGCGCCGGGCCCGCGGGGAGCGCGTGTACCTGCTGGTGGAGGTCCTGCGGGACGGGACGGTGGGCCGGGTCGAGGTCGAGAAGGGGAGCCGCATCGAGGAGCTCAACGTGGCCGCGCTCGACGCCGCCCGCGACACCCGATACCTGCCCGCGTCGAGGGACGGCATCCCGGTGGCGCACTGGACCCGGACCGAGATGCGGTTCTGACCCGCAGCGCACTTTTCTTGACCCGCCCCCCGGCGACTCCTACGTTTCCGCACGCAGCGCGCCCCTTCACCCGAGCCCACGAATCCATGGCCGAGATCCGACCCCGCGTCCTCGCGGTCCGCACGATCCCCAACGTCGCCGGCCCGCTGGCCGAGGCGCTGGGACTCTCCGACGAGCAGGTCGCCGTGGGGTTCCTCACCGTGGACCAGGACGACCCGACCTACGTGGCGATCGACGAGGCCACCAAGAAGGCGGCCGTCGAGGTCGTCTACGCCCGCTCCTTCTACGGCGGCGCGGCTCACGCCAGCGGGCCGACCTCCGGGGAGACGATCGCGGTCCTGGCGAGCGACCAGATCGGGGAAGTCGCTGCGGGACTGGATGCTGCGATATCCCACCTCGAGTCTCGCGTGAGCTACCGCTCGGCCGACGGGGACGGCCGGCGGCCCTATTTCGCCCACCTGATCGCGCGGACCGGCTCGTGGCTCTCCGACCGCGCCCGGATCCCCCGCGGGGAGCCCCTAGCGTACCTGAAGGCCACGCCGCTCGAGGCTGTCTTCGCGCTCGACCACGCGTTGAAGCAGTCCGCGGTCGAGCTGGTGGAGTGGATCGAGCCGCCGACGCCAACCAACATGGCCGGCGCGCTCGTGACCGGCAGCGAGGCCGACTGCCGGGCCGCGTGTGAGGCGTTCGAGCAGGCGGTCCTGGGCGTCCACCGCGACCCGGTGCGGTACTGAGATGGCGCTGGGGATGATCGAGACGAAGGGATTCGTCGGGCTGACCGAGGCCACCGACGCGATGGTGAAGGCGGCCGCGGTCCGGATACTCAAGAAGGAGTACGCCGAGGGCGGGCTCTGCGCGGTCCTGGTCGAGGGCGACGTCGCGGCGGTCAAGGCGGCGACCGACGCGGGCGCGGTGGCGGCGGCGAGGGTGGGGGAGCTGGTCGCGGTCCACGTGATCCCGCGGCCCCACGACGCCACCGGGCTCCTGCTGGACGCCCTTCCCGGCGACCGGCGGCTGGGCACCTTCCCGGTCGGCCACTCGCTGGGCGCCAGCCGGCCCGGCGCGAAACGGCGGGGCACGGCCCGCGGGCGGGCGGCCACGCCGGCGCCCCGCGCCGCGAACGGCGATCTCGAGGCCCGCGCGCTCGAGGGGATCCGGCACGCCGGCCCAGAGGGCGTCGGCCTGACCGACCTGGGCGGGACACTGGGGGTGGAGTGGCGGCGGCTGATCACTCCGGTCAAGGCGCTCCTCGACCGGGGCGTCGTCGAGAAGGTCGAGAGCCGGTACTACCCGGCCGGCTGACGGTGGCCCGTCCCTACGCGATCGTCTTCGCCAACGCCAAGGGGGGCGTGGGGAAGACCACGACCGCGGTCCACGTGGCGGGCGCGTTCGCCGAGACCGGCGTGGAGACGCTCCTGGTGGACCTGGACCCCCAGGCCTCGGCCACCCGCCACCTGGGGCTCGATCCCGACGGGCTGGCCCCCACCCTCACCGACGTGCTGATCGACCCCGCGGCCGGGCTCGCCCGCGCCGTTCACCCGACTCGCTACGCGCGGCTCCACTGCGCGCCGGCCCACGAGAGCCTGGGAGAGATGGAGTCCGAACTCTCGGCGCTGTCGGGCCGGGAGGGGCTCCTGGCGGAGGCGCTCGCGGCGACCGGGGACGCCCCTTGGAGGACGATCGTGATCGACGTGCCGCCCGCGCTCTCCCTGTACACGGTGAACGCGCTGCGCGCGGCCGACGCCGTCGTGATCCCGGTCCAGACTCACCCGTTCGCGCTCGCCACGGTGCCGCGCACGCTCGAGATGGTGGACAAGGTCCGGCGGCGGCTGAACCCCCGGCTCACCGTGCTCGGCTACCTGGCCACCCTCTACGACAAGCGGACGCGGGTCGCGCGGGAGTGCGTGACGCGGATGGAAGAGGAGTTCGGCGGCGATCTGCTGGAGTCCATGATCCCGATCAACGTGGCACTGGCCGAGGCCGCCCGCGAGGGCCGGCTCCTCTACGAGATCGATCCCGACTCGGCGGGCGCGGCGGCCTACTACGCGGCCTCCGCCGAGATCGTCCGCCGGATTCGGACCCGCCGGGCCCGCGGCGCAGCTGGAGAAGCCGCGTGAGCCGCCCGCGGGGGACGGCAGGCGTCCGGTGAGCCGTCCGGTCCTATCCGCCGCCGACGTCCGCGCGGCGCGCCGTCGCCGGGAAACCCGGCTGGCGGTCCCCGCCGGCGCCATCGTGACGCCGCTGGCCAGGGACGAGGCCGCGCGGTGGGGGATCGAGCTGCTCGAGGAGCGCGCCGGCTCCGGGACTCCGGCCGCCGGCGGGCCCTCCGCCGCCGGCTCCTCCGGCGCCCCCTCCGGATCGCCGCGGTCGGCCACCTGCGATCCCTCCGACCTGGACCGGCTGGTCGAGCGGGTGCGGGCGAGGGTGCCGGGGGCCGACCCCGCGCAGGTCCGGGAGATCGCGCGCCGGGTGCTGGAGCGGCTCGGGTGAGCCGCGGGGCCGAGGTCCTCGAGCGGATCATCGATCGCGCCCGCCGGGCGGGGAAGCGGGTCGTCCTGGCCGACGGCGAGGACCCGCGGGCGGTCGCCGCCGCGCGGCGGCTGGCCGACGAGGGGATCGCCCGGCCGATCCTGCTCGGCGGTCCGATCTCGCTCCGCGAGGCCGCCGACCGGGCGGGCGTGTCGCTCGACGGGATCGACACCGTGTCTCCCTCCGCCTCGCCGCGGCTGGACGCGTACGCCGAGGCCCACCGCGAGGCCCAGGCCGCCCGCGGACGCGCGCTCGACTTCGCCGCCGCGCGCGCCGAGCTCGAGTCCGGCCCCGCCTTCGGGGCCTTCCTCGTCCAGGCCGGCGAGGCCGACGCCTGCGTGGCGGGGAACCGCTCGACCTCCGCCGACACGGTACGGGCCGCGATTCGTGTGATCGGCACCGCGCCCGGCATCCGGACGGTCTCCTCCTCGTTCCTCATGGTCGGGGAAGAGACCGCGTACACCTTCGCCGATTGCGGGGTCGTCCCCGAGCCCACGGCCGACCAGCTGGTCGACATCGCCCTCGCCAGCGCCGCCACCCACCGGGCCCTGACCGGCGAGACCCCGAGCGTGGCGATGCTCTCGTTTTCGACCAAGGGCAGCGCGACGCACCCGCGGGTGGACGTGGTGGTCGAGGCCACGCGGAAGCTCCGGGCGCGCGACCCCGGCTACCCCGTGGACGGCGAGCTCCAGGTCGACGCCGCCCTCGTTTCCGAGGTCGCCGCGACCAAGGCTCCGGGCAGTCCGCTCGAGGGCCGGGCGAACGTGCTCGTCTTCCCCGACTTGAATGCGGGAAACATCGGTTATAAACTGGCACAGCGATTGGCGCGGATGACCGCCCTGGGGCCGCTCCTCCAGGGGCTGGCCGCCCCGATGCACGACCTGTCCCGCGGGGCCTCCGTGGAAGACATCGTCAACGTCGCCGCGATCGCCTGCGTGCAGGCGGCCGAGCGGGCCGCCGGATCTCACTAGACCGGGAGGGATCATGGAAGCGCTGGGCATGATCGAGACGCGCGGGCTGGTCGCCTTGATCGAGGCGGCCGACGCGATGGTGAAGGCCGCGCGGGTGCAGCTGGTCGGCTACGAGAAGATCGGGGCCGGCTACGTGACCGCCCTGGTCCGGGGCGACGTCGCCGCGTGCCAGGCCGCCGTCGACGCCGGCGCCGCCGCCGCCCGGAAGGTGGGCGAAGTGGTGTCCGTACACGTCATCCCGCGCCCGCACGGGGATCTGGACGGGATCTTCCCGATCGCCGCGGAGTGACCTTCGTCTCCGCCGGGAAGCGCGAGGGCGGCGTTCCCGCCGCCCGCCCCTGAGGTGTCGCCGTGCCCCTGAGCGAGACCGAGATCCGCGCGATCGTCGACCGGATCACCGCCGAGATCGACGCGCGCCCGCGCCGGGGGAGCGCGCCAGGGTCGATTTCCGCACCACCCATCGGACCGCCCAGCCGGCCGCCCGCCGACCGCGCGACCCGACCCCAGCCTCCGGCGACTCGCGCGGCCCACCCCACCGGCGGCATCGGCATCTTCGAAACCGTCGACCAGGCCATCGCCGCCGCTCGCGCCGCCCAGCGCGAGATCCGCACGCTCGAGCTTCGCGACCGGATCATCGAGAACCAGCGCCGACGTCTGACCGAAGCCGCCCGGTCGCTGGCCGAGGACGCGGTCGCCGAGACCGGGCTCGGGAACGTCCGCGACAAGATCCTCAAGAACACCCTCTGCATCGAGAAGACCCCCGGCACCGAGGACCTCCATCCGGAGATCCTGTCGGGTGACCACGGGCTCACCCTGACCGAGCTCGCCCCGTGGGGCGTGATCGGCGCGGTC